>CALUJK010000118.1 GCA_944320945.1 uncultured Bacteroides sp.
TTAGACTCTGGAAACATAGTGGTAATCGTTTAAATGTTATAATTGGGTACTATAAATTTAATACTTTTATCGCTATGTTCCTAATTATCAGAAAAATATATTTATTCTTATTTCGAACTCACGTTAAGATATTACTACAATTTGCCCTGCCTTTTCTTATAGTCAATGTACTGCAAGCCCTTTACGGAGGAGCAGATTTATTCGTAGTAGGCCAGTATGACGACTCAGCAAGCGTAGCGGGAGTAGCTATCGGAAGTCAGGTGATGAGTAGCGGATACCATCGGTACATCCGTCTATTTCTTCGCCACCATAGGCATCATCCTCACGCTGATAATGGTGTCGCTCCACAAACAATTTCCTCTTAGTAGACAGATTCGGCATGCGTGTACTCACAAGTTCTTTCCGGAAACACTGACAGCCATCTTCACGAACGATACTGCCGTCGTGGAAATGGCTGCCGGATATTTGCGCGGATACAGTATCGATTGCATCATGGTCAGCTTCGTATTCTGCATCAACTCCTATTTCAGCGGACAGGGCAATTCATGGTTCCCGACGATTCACAGCATGATTGCCACGTTCCTGTTCCGCATCCCATTGTTCTATCTGTTTGGCCGGTTAGAGCCGACAGACCTGCAACTCATGGGATATGCTCCTCCGCTGTCCACACTAGTTTCACTGCTGATATGCTTCTGGTACCTGCGGAGGAACAACCGGAAGTTGCGCGCCATGCAGAAATTATAACCCCTGCTTACCGACGCACGTAGTCACGGAAGCGCTTCAATCCTTCCAAAACCGAAGCACGCGGACAGGCTATGTTCCAACGCATGAAGCCCTCTCCTTCTGCGCCATACATCGTACCGGGATTAATCCAGAGTTTTGCCTCCCGCACCAGGTCATGTTCCAGTTCCAATGACGGCCGGTTCAGGGCGCGGCAATCCATCCAGACCAAATAGGTGCCTTCCAGTTTCGTCAGCGGGAATTCCGGAAGATGTTCCTCGCAGAACGCTTTCATGCACTGATAGTTTCCCCATATATAGTCCAGCAGTTGCGTCAGCCATTCCTCACCTTCGTTATAGGCCGCAATGGCACCGACAACTCCGAACGGATTCACATCGCACACTTCATTAGTATTGATAGCTCGGTCTATCTTCTGACGAATCTCCTCATCAGCAGCTACGATGTTCGCAATTTGTAAGCCGGCTATGTTGAAAGACTTACTAGGTGACATACAGGTCACCGAATGCTGTTCAAACTCCTTCGATAAGGAGGCAAACGGAGTATAAACATATCCGGGAGCCACCAGCTCACAATGAATCTCATCGGACACCACCGTAACGCCGTGACGCAAACAGATTTCCCCGATGCGCGTCAGTTCCTCACGTGTCCACACACGTCCGGCCGGATTATGCGGGTTACACAACAGCATCATCTTCACCCGTTCATCTGCAGCCTGCCTTTCAAGATCCTCAAAATCTGTCCGGAACGTCTGATTCTCATAGATGAGCGGACTGCTTGCTATCTCACACCCGTTATTGCGAATAGATGAGAAGAAACAATTATACACCGGCGTCTGCATCAGCACCTTGTCACCCGGTTGGGTCAATGCCTTGATGACGGCAGATACAGCCGGTACCACGCCGGTAGTATAGATTATCCACTCTTTGTTCATCCGCCACCCGTGCCGACGGTCAAACCAGTTGATGACAGCCTCATAATAAGCATCCGGTACCTGCGTATATCCAAAGACGCCATGCTCCACCCGTTTCTGCAACGCATCGACAATGGGTTGCGCCGCACGAAAATCCATATCTGCTACCCACATCGGTAAAACACCTTCCTCCGTCGCACAATCCCATTTCAAGGAGTTCGTGCCCCGACGGGAAATTACTTCGTCAAAATTGTAAATCATATCTTTATCTTATATTTTAAAAAAATGAAGTCCTTTCATCCACTTTCCTCGCCACAGCCGAACCAGGAATATCATTCCTCGGAAGCAAAGTTCCACACACATCGCCACCCACACGCCTTTCAGCCCCATAGACGGAGCCAGCCATGCGGCCAGCGACAGCCGCACCGCCCAAATACTGAAAAAGTTCATCAGGCAGGGCACCAGCGTATCGGCCGCCCCCACAAACACGCCGTAAGCCACAATGGCAGCGGCAAACATCGGTTCGGCAAACGCTTCTATGCGAAGTGCCATGATACCCAATTCGCGAATCTCCTCCACCGGCGTCATCACACCAATGATTTGCGGTGCCGCCACATACATCAAAGCGCCCATCACGCCCATCACCGCCATCCCCATAAAGACGGTGATGTAGGCAAACCGGCGTGTCAAATCCTTACGTCCAGCTCCCATACTCTGTCCCACCAGCGTAGTCGCTGCATCAGCAATGCCATAACCGGGCATGTAGCACAGACTCTCTGCCGTAATGGCAAACGAATTGGCCGCAATGGAGAAGATACCCAGCGGTGCCACAATGACCGTCGTCATTATCTGTGCCCCGCAGATGACAACATGCTCCAGCCCCATCGGAAACCCAATGCGGAGAGCACGCCTCAGCGTGTCTGTTGTGGGACGGAAACGCCCACGCTCATGCGTCAGCCTCAATTCTGGAGAACGGGTACAAAGATACCACATCAGCAGACCGGCAGCCACCAGTTCGGCAAGCGCCGTACCCAACGCAGCCCCTTCCACGCCCCAGCCGGCTCCCGGCATAAAGAGCGAAGAATCACCGATATGAATATAACGGGAAGGAAATATCAAAAAGAAATTAAATACGACATCCAGTACACACATCAGAATCGCCACCATACTAGGCAGGCGCATATTGCCGCTACACCGCAACATTCCTCCCGACAGAAAGCTCATCTGGAGCACCGGCAAAAAAGAGGCATAAATGGCAAAATAGAGCGACGCATCGCGATGTATCCGCTCGTCACCACCCAACCATCCCGGCAAAGCGCCACTGATGCCCACACCGATAATCGCCAACAATGCACTGAACAGGAAAGTGGCTACAATGCCTTGCCTCAACACGGCACGCGCTCCCTGCATGTCCGTCGCCCCGATGCGGTGTGCCACCTGCACGGAGAATCCCGCCGTAGCCGCTCCGCACAGTCCGGAAAACAGCCACGTAGTGGTGGACACCAATCCGATAGAGGCCGATGCATCCGCCCCCAGACTGCCCACCATCGACGCATCAATATACTGCATCACGATAGATGAAAGCTGCATCACCACGGCAGGCACACTCAAAGCTACCGTCAGCCGCAACTGCTGTCCGAAAGTCATCGGCTTGCCTTCGCGGATAAGCGCCAACAAACCGTCCGCCTGATTCCTGTTTTTCTCCATCAACGATATACCGAACTTTTTCTGCATGCAAAGGTCGGTAAAAGGCACGAATCTTTTGTAGATAATTTACGGATGTTATGAACCGAACTACAGATTTTAACATTACGCGCCGCCGGCAGATGCCAACAAGATTGTTGCTCCGCCGTGCAATGCCTCCAGTGTAGTGGCACATTCATAGCTTACATCGTCAATGGTACTCTTCATATATAACTGTTCGTTCCATGTAAAGCGATATTCACCGCGCAAAGTGACGCTGTATCCACTGCCATTCTCGGTCAGCGTCACCACACCGATACGCGTACCGTCCTGCCGTTCCAGCGAGACGAACGCATCCGTCGGCAAAGGCTGCCGATTCGAGCCATAGCCTATGCTTCCAATCAATGGCACATTCGTAAAGCTGAGTGTTTCGGAAGTAAACGCAATGCTTTCATCGGTACCCAGCGTGATGCTTTCTGCACTCACAATGTCCTTGGTACGGAAACGCAAGGTGATGCGGCCATCAGCCGCCCGGTCTTCCTCCGCCACCGTATAGCGATACCCATCCGCCGTCTCTGTCAAACGGGTTTCACCGGCAGTCGGCTCCAGATGCTCCGTGTCGATATATACCTTGAAGCCCGAACCAGGGTCTACCTCAACACCGTTGGCTGCCTCAAAAGATGTCACACTAAATGACAAGTCAACCGTCGATCCGACTTCGTAATCGACTTCACTATCAGATAATGCAGCATCGAAGCTCCACTCTCGATAATTATGCAGTTCCACCAAAGCCGACTTATACTCCGTCTCATTGCCTTGCAAAGCCGTGACAAAGCGCACGGTTTCCCGACATTCTGTACCTGTTGTCACAAATTTCAGTTCATCTCCACTGCCCGTAGTGGTGTACAAATAGTAAGAGCCTCCTCCCACCGTCGATGTACCTGATGGATAATTCTCGCCCACAGCCGGCTCCAAAGCCGACGTAAAGACCGCCACCCGCACACCCTCCGGCAGTGTGGACAATTCACCGTCCGCTGTCTGCTGGCTCAACTTGAATGTCACGGCCTCCCCTTTCCGTTTGGGCACTAACATGTAATAGACCGAATCGCCACCTGCATCATATAGAGTAGAATTCTCCACATGCAGCTGGCCATTATCCTCATCCGTCAATGTATATGTAAGATCTTCCGAATTAAAATAAGCTGCTTCCAAATGAATCTTCCCTTCCTCGGCGTCAGCCTTGTAATTGGTCCGGAAATAGATATGATGCATACCCTTCTCGTCGGCTTCATACATATATTTATAACCTACGCCCTCCATTTCTTCCCCATACTCCTCATTGGATGTTCCGTCCGCATTGGTCGGGTAAATCACTTCCAAGGGTACTGTACCGGTACCAGACAGCTCGGTGGTCGTAATCAGACATCTCACCGGGAGCAGTTCTTCCGGATAAGTTTCCGGGATCGTAAACGTCAGACTGACATCTTGCCCCGCAGCGTTGTACACACCGCGGCTGCACCACACCGGTCGAAAACTGAACTTTTTCACCGTTACAATATTTATATAGCGCACCAACTGACCGGCTTTCACCTGAATGACAGCCCGACCCACCTGTTCGTCTTCCATTGCATTGGCCGTAAACTTAATGGTACCCCGACCGTTCTCAAAATGATTGTCCAACGTAGACTCGTCCCCTACACCGTCATTCGACACCCACGTCACTTCCGGCGACCCTTCGCCTGTATAGGTGTAGGTCAGCGTTTTCTCTCCTCCGGTATCACAAATCACCGTGGTTTCCCCCTCAATGGTCAGGATGCCTGTCTCACTATTCCCGATAGAAGGAATGCTGGCGTCCACCGACACCCATGTATTATTGACAGGTGCCGCTTCGCAAGCCTCGACAAATGTACCGCTTCCGTTACCATCAGGAGCAGCCGCAAAGTGTACCGTGTAGTGATAATTACGATATACTTCCAACGGGTCTTTATTCTCATCTATCAATGCAACTTTATAGTATCGGGGGGAAGACGCTCCTTCCTTGGTTATTTCAAATATCAGATAGATTTCATCCTCACCGCTATTCGGAGTTTCAAAAATATACTTATCCGTTTCGGTATCTACGTCCACATTCGTTATCTTAGAGCGGTCGATGGGGGTAGTGACATACGGAGTCTCTATCCACTTGTCTTCCCAGTCGTAAGCATTCTCCGCCGAATTAAAAGGCACGGACGTACCATTGACATACGTATTACATATCGCCCATGCGTTAATCTCCAAACCGGTTACGCCTTCCTCTATGGCATAAGAGAACTTTGCTTGATTGCGATACATGGGGATAGGGGTACTTGTGACAGACGCTTTGAAATTTGCGGCAAACCTCTCTCCATCAGCAGTGTCTGTATCGGCATACCGCCCCCAATATATCATTCGCCCGGAAGTAGAGACGAGTGATGTCATAACGGCATTCTCATGCACACCCAGATTGGCGTTGTCATCAAATACGCCGTCCAAATTCTGATTGGCCAGCAAATGGATGATACGGGTACGCGAAGAAACGGTCGCAGTAAATTCTCGTTCTGCACTCATTACATTATCATCAGTTAATTGGGCAAGACTACGGCCCAAATAGACGCCCTCTTCGTCAAACGTAAATAGCCACAACGTCTGTATGCCCCAGCCATCAGGATCCACGCTACGGGTTAAAACTTCCTGTGCATCCGGAATAGCGGTGCTGAACGACAATATCATCTTGTCACCCTGCACGATTGCCGAATTACCCTGTTGCACCAAGTCATCCGTACAAGCCACGGTTGCCAACAAACAGCTGAATAAAGATAATATGTAAAATGTACGTTTCATTTCCAAGTTCGTCACTTTGACCTATGTGAATTCATTATAAGCAAAAATATCAATCTGGCACTACATACTCATCGTCTCCTGGTATCACATCACGTACACAACGGATACGGATACCCGCATTGGTTGTTTTCTCTGTCGTATTCTGAAAATAACCGTCCGAACACCAATAATATTCAGAATTCAGGACTTCATCAATAGCCGAATGGCCTATATCTTGATACGTCACAATCACCTCCAATTCTGCACGGGTAGGCAGGCGCCAGTCACTATACCGTCTTATATCCGGCGAATCATAATCGGGAATTTCCCCATTAAACACCACATTTGTGGCCTCTACATAGTTAGCACAGTGTTTCTTCGCATCATTCATTTGATTTTCAAATGATTCACTGCCATCTTCTGGAACTATTGTAGAATTACCACTTCCATCAGTGCGGTCACTGTTTCCCAACTGAGATGCAATCATAAACGAAGGAGAAACAATCCTCTCGTTACCAGATATATCAGACGTGTATCCATTCGCATCTCTTTGCGGATATCCTAACTTATAATCTAACGAAGCAGCGGTGACATGCACATGATACATGCGTGCATTTGTGAAATCTTGTTCATCAGAAAAGTAAGGTTTACGCTCATCACCATTTGTATATCCCCATCCAGCCAACCAATAATCTGGTTGTCCATTAGAGGTTCTTGACCAACGAAACTTATAAATTACACTTCTTCCGTTTGAATTCACAGACCTTACCACTTTAGCGCCAAAATTACCTCTTACTGTAAATTCATATCTGTAATCTGTATTATCACTGTCATACCATTCCCACGGCGTTATATCCGTTCTCGTTGCATACCACCCCTGTGTAGATGTGATATATTCCAACGGATATTGTTCTACCTGTACCTCTTTTGTCAAGCCATCTTCATTAGTCAACCTCAATGTAAAAGTTTTAGGTACATTGATAAGTAGTTTACTGTTAATAGTAATAGTACCCTCATTTACGGTATAATCAAGAGTCACAATTGGCGTATAATCATCATTCGGATAATCTTCCCCATCTGTATCATCCTCATCTTCGTTATTATCATTATCCGGAATATCCTTCTCTACACCATATTTATTGGTGTATTTTACGTTCAATACCTCTACACTTGTCAGCGGACTGGAAGAATAGAATATTAACGTTGCATCCTCCTCTGTATTCGTCATGCGGATGCTTTCCTTGTTTACTTCGAGGAATTGGGCATCATCACCACCGACAGTAATGTTTTCACGTTCCCAGTCTTGTACTTCCAATTTACCAATCAATTCTACCGGCGAAGTCTCCGTAGCCGACCCTTTGGCAGCAACCGTCACTGAAATGTCATATAAATGATTACGCTCCAATTGCTGACCGGTATTGAGCGGCACCCGATAATAATTTGGCGAAAGTACCGCTTGTGGTTCACCATTTTTATAAGTAGTTACCGGAATATTCAAAAGGATATAGCTTTCATTATCAAGATCTACCTGCGAACTCTCCGGGTCGAACGACCACGAATTGGCATACGAGTAAAACACCGCCCGGTAAAGTTGTTCTCCATCTACCGATTCTTTGGTGATTGGCAAATAGGTACTCATATCTTGCAACCCACGTTCGCCGCTGGTAGTCAACGCATCTCCCTCAGCCAATAAGGTGGTGGTAGTAGCATAGTTAATCATCTTTTTCTCCGGACTACCACTTTCCTGATATACCGTACCATCTTCTGCCATACCATAATGAATGGTAACACGTATCTTTGCTGCCGCACGTGCCAAGTTGATTATAGGATTAGTGCCATCAGCCCACGCTGCGCCTGATACGCCCTTTGCCACTCCATCCATCAAGAAAGAATCTTCGTAACCGTCTGCTCCCTTATTCTCTGCAAAACGGAATGACGTAGTACACGTCCTTTCTTTTAACTCATCCAAGGTCTGTACACTTGCCAAATCCTCATCCGGATAATTAGCCACCACATACACATCATACGTATGACCTCTCACCTCTTCTTTATACAAGGCGAGCTGTACACTGCCTGTTGAAGTAAATTCTGTAATTCGTTCATAGTGCTTCAACTCACTATTCTCTGCATCAAACAGAAATATATCTGCGGTACGTACCACATTTTCATTCAAAGTACCCTCACCCGCTTCTGTTGCCCGTGTCAACACCGGGACGCCACCCAGTTGCAGATTCAATGTCAACCGGTTCGGGTCGGTTTGCATACCCCGGTCTCCCCACTCATCCGAGGTACACGAAGCCATCCATAGCACCGCCATGCACAACAGCAGTACAAGGTAAAAGGATTTCTTCAAAGGATTTGTTATCATAGTCAACATTCTTTGCGATTAATTGGGGATTTGTTTTATCAGTATCACATCTTCATCACTACTGGTCAAAGGGTTATCATCTGCATCTTTATTAATCATCAAACGGTTCCATGTTCCGTCTGCCGCTTGGTAACGAATGGCCAGACGTACCTGCTGCGGTGCATTTTCATTATAAGGTCCAAATGCCTTTAAGCGAATCACGACACCTTCTCCCGCTGCATCCGCATATCCTTCCGGTACATAGTTGTCCGTTATCGACGGCGAAGAAGAATTCGGGTCGCAAAAGAAAAAGTCTTGACCGTTGTCGATAGATGCCACCCAACGCATTCCTTGCGGAGAAGTCAAATGAAACGTAAAATAGAAGTCATTCGTGTCATCCGGATTATTCGTCACCGTATAACGAATAGGAAAATATTTGTTTCCTGCGTCATCGGTTTCCGTCTGTTTATTAAATAACGTGAGTTCGAAATAAGAATAAATATATTTTTCTGATAATTAGGAACATAGCGATAAAAGTATTAAATTTATAGTACCCAATTATAACATTTAAACGATTACCACTATGTTTCCAGAGT
>CALUJK010000119.1 GCA_944320945.1 uncultured Bacteroides sp.
ATACCTGCCACACCGTAAGCCAGGTTGATAACCGGATCAGTATCTACGAAAGCCATCTGAGCTTTTTCGTAATAATACTTGTCGTGCATGTAGTGGATGATGTTCATAGCTTCGTTATATACGCGGGCAATTTCAGTCAGTACCTTCTTGTAGTTGGCCATTACTTCCTCGAACTTCAGTACGTCGCCAGTCAATACGGGGATGCCTTTCACCATGACAGTACCGGTATTTTCGCATCGGCCTCCGTTGATGGCCAGTAAAAGCGCTTTGGCCAAATTGGCACGGGCACCGAAGAACTGAATCTGTTTGCCAATGGCTTGATAGCTGACGCAGCAGGCAATGCCGTAGTCGTCGCAACCACGTACCTCACGCATCAGGTCGTCATTTTCGTATTGCACAGCGCTGGTATCGATAGAAACACGGGCGCAGAATTCTTTGAATCCGGTAGGGAGGTCGGGACTCCACAGCACGGTCATGTTCGGTTCGGGTGAAGGTCCCAGATTATACAAGGTCTGTAAGAATCTGAACGAAGTCTTGGTAACCTTTGTGCGACCGTCGTTGAAACGACCACCGATAGCTTCGGTTACCCATGTTGGGTCACCTGCAAAGATATCGTTGTAAGATTGCATGCGGAGATGGCGTACCATGCGCAGTTTGATGACAAACTGGTCTATCAGCTCCTGTGCAAAGCTTTCGTCAATTAATCCGTGACTCAGGTCATATTCCAGATAGATGTCGAGGAAGCTGGATACGTTGCCTAATGACATGGCTGCCCCGTCTTGTTCCTTGACTGCCGCCAGATAAGCCATGTACACCCATTGTACAGCCTCTTGTGCCGAGGTGGCAGGACGGCTGAGGTCGAGGCCATAATAGCTGCCTAGTATCTTGATGTCTTTCAGTGCTTTGATTTGCTCTGCCACTTCTTCGCGGAGACGTATGCGGGCATCTGTCATGGGGCCGGTGAGGTGGCGTAAATCTTCTTGTTTAGCCTCAATCAGTCTGTCAATGCCGTACAGAGCCAGACGGCGGTAGTCACCGATGATGCGGCCGCGAGCATAGTTATCTGGCAATCCGGTGAGGAAACCTAAAGAGCGGAAAGAGCGTATTTCTTCGGTATAGACATCAAATACACCATCGTTATGCGTTTTGCGATAATGGGTAAATATGTCTTTTACCTTTTCGTCAACTTCTACACCATTCTCCCGACACGCTTTGGAAACAACGTTGATGCCTCCAAACGGTTTAATGGCACGCTTCAGCAACATGTCGGTCTGCAAGCCGACGATGAGCTCATTTTCGCGGTCAATGTATCCGGCAGGATGCGATGTGATGGTGGAAACCGTGGTGTTGTCCAGTGCGCGGATGCCATTGTTCTTGCGTTCTTCCTCAAGTGCTTCTAAGCAGAGGTTCCAGATGCGCTTAGTTCGTTCGGTAGGGCCTTGCAAGAAAGATGCGTCACCTTCATAGGGAGTGATGTTGCGTGATACGAAGTCACTTACATTAATCTCTTGGCACCATGTGCCGGGGGTAAAGGATGTATTCATTTCCATAATATAAATAGTATTATGAGGCACTGCCTCTGATTTGAGGGCGCAAAATTACGGAAATTTTTCCGTAATTGCATCATGTATGACTGCATTTTTATGTTTTACAGCATAAAAATGTATTTTAGACTGTCTGTCTTTATCGTTTGAGGTCGTATTCTTTAATATCTACTGTGGGTATTTTGTCAACGCCGGCTACACTGCTGATGTGGTACTTCCGCATCAGTTCCTGTTCCTGTCGGTCGCGTTCTGCCAATGCGTTTTGGGCGTCGTTCATCATTTTTTTGAAGCTTTGGTACACTTCCTGTGTCAATTCCACCATGTGTTGTTCGCTCAGGTCTATGTTTCGTTTGGCAAAGCGGGTCAGAATCTTGTCAACGTTGGGGGTGTGGTATAGTTCGTAGCAGGCACGAGTGATGCGTGCATTATCCTTGACATTTTCGTTTTGGGCGTTTGTAATGATTTTCATGCGGTGCCACACCAGTTCTTCTTCATAGACCTTCTGTTTCAGTCCGCTTAAGTCACTTTTGTCGAGGAAAGTGAGGAAAGTGCGCATACCTTTCATCGAGTCGGTGACATAGATACCTTCGTCGCATATCCAAAACTGTTTGCTCGCTGTTTCTTCCTCTCCGATGTCGCTTGTCTTATAATAGACACCGGGAAAGGCGTTCAGTTCGTTTTTCATCAGAAAGTGTACTACGGCGGGGATACTGCCGGTTTGGATGTCGTGTGCGGCAAGATGTCGTTCCTTGTAGCGTTCGATGAAGTGTAGGGTGAAGCGTAGTACGATGAAGTGTTGCAGGTCGTAAAACATGATGTACTCTGTTCCGTTTTCGCGGGGAACGGCGCAGTATAGGTAGTATTGAAAGCCTATTTCTTGTTCTTCGACTACTTTGTGATTGACATAGATAATGCTGTGCCATAGATTGTGTTGGCGCGTTTTCCACTGTTTGTGTTCGGTACGTCGGGTAATGAGTGAGATGGTTTGGTCGTTCAGTTGCAACCGACTGTTGTTTAACAATCGGGCATGGCTACCGGCAAAACGTTCGAGGTACATGCGTAGCTTACCGCTTAATTCAAAGAAATCTTTGCGGGCTTCCCGTATGATTTCCTCATGGTTCATGGTCGATATAAACATGGTATAGGTGATTGGGGTTCTGTGCTCAAAGATACATAGATTTTCGTTATGAACGATGGCTTTGTGAAGATTTTTACATAAATGGGAATGAGGGTATGTATCTTGCAAATCCCCCGTCAGAAGGTGTTGTGACAGGGGCTTGTTCCGAAGCCTTTCGGAGCACGAACGAAATTAACTTGGAACGCGCTCGCAAAGGCTTTCGAGCAAGAGCCGAAAGGCTTCGGAGCAAACGGCTTGTAAAGCCACTGGTTTGTTGTCTATACTTTTTACTGTATATAGCACGGAACAGGGAGGTCTGGGCTGACATTTCCGAAGATAAAGATTGCCTTTTTAAAAATAGAGGCATGACGGCGAAAGTATATCGAACTCATGGCATTAAATATAAGGAATCAGTATCAGATGTGTCATTGTACAAACTTTTTTTGTACATTTGCACCCCGTTGGACGGAGGACAGTGCACAGCCTGTAACGGGTAATCCGCACACCTGTCGCCGTCCGGATGTCGAACGAAGATAATAGATTACAGATATGGGGAAGAAGTTTGCTGAACATCAAAAGCTCGACCTCGCCGAGGTCAACCAGCAAGTGTTGCAACAATGGAACGAACAGCATGTGTTCGACCGCAGTATGACAGAACGTGAGGGATGTCCTTCATTCGTGTTTTTTGAAGGCCCTCCTTCGGCTAACGGTATGCCCGGTATTCATCACGTATTGGCACGCACCATCAAGGATACCTTCTGCCGCTACAAGACGATGAAAGGTTATCAGGTGAAACGTAAAGCGGGATGGGATACGCACGGACTGCCCGTGGAATTGGGGGTAGAGAAAGCGCTCGGCATTACCAAAGAAGATATTGGTAAGAGCATTAGCGTGGCCGACTACAACGCCGCCTGTCGTAAAGAGGTCATGAAGTACACCCGCGAATGGGAAGACCTGACCCACCGCATGGGATATTGGGTGGACATGAAAGACCCCTACATTACCTATGATAACCGCTATATCGAAACCCTTTGGTGGCTGTTGAAACAGCTTCATAGCAAAGGGTTGCTTTATAAAGGCTATACCATACAGCCTTATTCGCCTGCTGCCGGAACAGGACTTAGCAGTCACGAGCTTAACCAACCCGGTTGCTACCGTGACGTGAAAGACCTCACCGTGGTGGCTCAATTCCCCATCATCGACCCTAAACCGGAGATGCAAGGGTGGGGAACTCCTTACTTCCTGGCATGGACCACTACGCCGTGGACGCTTCCCTCGAATACAGCCCTTTGTGTGGGACCTAAATACACGTATGTCGTTGTACGTACTTATAATGCTTATACTGCGCAGCCTGTCACGGTCGTTCTGGCTAAAGACCTGCTGTATGCGCATTTCAATAAGAAAGCCGAAGGCATTGCTCTTGCTGATTATAAGCTGGGTGATAAGTTGATACCTTTCCAAGTGGTGGCTGAGTATCAGGGTACAGACCTTGTCGGTATGCGCTATGCCCAGTTGCTGCCGTGGGTCAAGCCGGTCGATACGGACGCTAACGGTAGTTGGTATGATGCTTCCGACCGTGCTTTCCGCGTCATCCCCGGTGATTATGTCACTACGGATGATGGTACCGGTATCGTTCACATTGCTCCGACTTTTGGTGCGGATGATGCCCGTGTGGCTCGTGATGCGGCTATCCCTCCGCTCTTCATGATAAATAAGAAAGGGGAGACACGCCCGATGGTGGATCTGACCGGTAAGTTCTATTTGATGGATGAATTGGATGCCGATTTCCTCCGTCAGTGTGTGGATACGGATGCCTATGCCGAATATCAGGGACGTTGGGTGAAAAATGCTTATGACCCGCAGTTCACCGTTAACGGCCGTTATGATGAACAGGCTGCTCAGGCTGCCGAAAGTTTGGATGTGTATATCTGCATGAAGCTGAAAGCCGCAGGATTGGCATTCAAGATGGAGAAACATGTACACAACTATCCGCACTGCTGGCGCACCGATAAACCTGTGCTTTACTATCCTCTTGACAGTTGGTTTATCCGTAGCACAGCTTGCAAGGAGCGTATGATGGAACTGAACCGTTCGATATACTGGAAACCGGAATCTACGGGTACCGGCCGCTTTGGCAAATGGTTGGAGAATCTTAATGACTGGAATCTCAGCCGTTCACGCTATTGGGGTACACCGCTGCCTATCTGGCGCACAGAGGATAATTCGGAAGAAATCTGTATCGAGTCGGTTGAACAGCTTTATAATGAGATAGAAAAATCGGTGGCTGCCGGCATTATGGCTGCCAATCCTTATAAGGAACGTGGCTTTGTGCCCGGTCTCTATACGAAAGAGAATTATGACAAGATAGACCTCCACCGTCCTTACGTGGATGATATTGTCCTCGTTTCGAAAGACGGTAAACCGATGCACCGTGAAGCAGACCTTATCGACGTGTGGTTCGATTCCGGTTCTATGCCGTATGCACAGATACATTATCCTTTTGAGAATAAGGAACTCCTGGACAGTCACACGGTTTATCCTGCCGATTTTATTGCCGAGGGAGTGGACCAGACACGCGGGTGGTTCTTTACCCTGCATGCCATTGCTACGATGGTGTTTGATAGCGTAGCCTACAAGGCTGTTATCTCCAACGGTCTCGTGCTTGACAAGAATGGTAATAAGATGTCCAAGCGTCTCGGTAATGCCGTTGATCCCTTCTCGACTATCGAGAAGTATGGTTCCGACCCCTTGCGCTGGTACATGATAACCAATTCTTCGCCGTGGGATAACCTGAAGTTTGATGTGGATGGTGTGGAAGAAGTGCGTCGTAAGTTCTTCGGTACTCTTTATAATACCTATTCTTTCTTCGCCCTTTATGCGAATGTGGATGGTTTCACCTACAGTGAACAAGATATTCCGTTGGCTGAACGTCCGGAGATAGACCGCTGGATAATCTCTTTGCTCAATACGCTGGTGAAGGACGTGGATGCTTGTTATGCTGATTACGAACCTACCCGTGCCGGCCGTCTCATATCCGATTTTGTCAACGACAATCTGTCCAATTGGTACGTGCGCCTTAACCGTAAACGTTTCTGGGGCGGAGGAATGACACAGGATAAACTGTCGGCTTATCAGACGTTGTACACATGCTTGGAAACAGTTGCCAAACTGATGGCTCCTATCGCGCCGTTCTATGCTGATATGCTTTATACGGACCTTACTTCTGCAACGGGACGTGACAACGCTTCTGTTCACTTGGCTCTTTTCCCACAGTGTAATGAAGCTCTTATCAATAAAGAACTGGAGGCTCGCATGCAGATGGCACAGGATGTTACTTCGATGGTGCTGGCACTTCGCCGTAAGGTGAATATAAAGGTACGTCAACCGCTACAGTGTATCATGATTCCGGTAGTGGATGAGGCACAACGCATGCACATAGAAGCGGTACAAACGCTTATCATGAACGAGGTGAACGTGAAGGAGATAAAGTTTGTGGACGGTGCCGCAGGGGTATTGGTGAAGAAAGTGAAGTGCGACTTCAAGAAACTGGGACCGAAGTTTGGCAAGCAGATGAAAGCCGTAGCAGCTTCTGTGGCCGGCATGTCGCAGGAAGCCATTGCCGAGCTGGAAAAGAACGGCATTTACGTCCTGACTTTGCCGGATGGAACGGAAGCATCTATCGAGACGAGCGATGTCGAAATCTTTAGTGAGGATATTCCGGGTTGGCTGGTGGCTAACGAGGGACGCCTGACGGTTGCTTTGGAGGTGACTGTCACCGAAGAACTGCGTCGCGAAGGCATTGCCCGTGAGCTGGTGAATCGCATTCAGAACATCCGTAAAAACAGCGGTTTTGAGATAACAGATAAAATAAGAATTGTGTTATCTAAAAATCAGCAAACAGATGATGCGGTCAATGAATATAAAGATTATATTTGCAACCAAGTTTTAGGAACTTCATTGACGCTTGCAGACAAGGTAGATGAAGGCATCGAGTTGAACTTTGATGATTTCTCTTTGGAAGTAAACGTCACAAAAGATTAAATTAATACCAACAAACTAAACACATTAATTTATGGCAGAGAAGACAAGATACTCGGATGCAGAATTGGAAGAATTCCGTGCTATCATTATGGAGAAATTAGAGTTGGCACAGCGCGATTACGATATGCTGAAAGCCAGCCTGACTGGAGCTGACGGTAATGATACCGACGATACATCTCCTACATATAAAGTATTGGAAGAAGGTGCGAATACACTCTCTAAGGAAGAAACAACGCGTCTTGCACAACGGCAATTGAAGTTTATTCAAGGGTTGCAAGCAGCGTTGGTACGCATTGAGAATAAAACTTATGGTATTTGTCGGGAAACCGGCAAGCTGATACCGGCCGAACGTTTGCGTGCTGTTCCTCATGCTACATTGAGTATCGAAGCTAAGAATAGCGGCAAGAAATAGGCATGAAAGAATTTTTTACGAAAGGGCGGATAGCCTTACTGGTTGTATTCGGAACGCTAATTATAGACCAAGTAATTAAGATTGCCGTTAAGACCAATATGTATTGGCATCAGTGTGAGAATGCATTCAAATGGTTGTATGACCAATTGGGCATAACGGCGGAACCACCTACATGGTTTTATATCCTGTTCACCGAAAATAAGGGCATGGCTTTCGGCATGGAGATTATGGGCAAGTTTTTCCTGACTTCGTTCCGTATTGTTGCCGTGATTGTAATAGGATGGTTCTTGTACAAACTGGTAAAGTTAGGCATGAAAACAGGTTTCATTGTCTGTGTGTCTCTTATCTTGGCAGGAGCATTGGGCAATATTATAGATAGTGTGTTCTATGGCGTGCTGTTTAGTGAGAGTACTCATGTACCGGCTACATTCCTACCGGCTGAAGGAGGATATGCTTCGTTGTTTTATGGAAAAGTGGTAGATATGTTCTACTTTCCTATCATAGACACTTACTGGCCGGAATGGGTGCCTTTTGTCGGTGGTGACCATTTCATATTCTTTAGCCCGATATTTAATTTTGCAGATGCGGCAATAAGTTGTGGAGTGATAGCGCTGTTGCTGTTTTATAGTAAATATTGGGGAGAGGCTTATCATGCTGTCGTAAAAAAACATGAAGAGAAAAAAAAGAATTCTGAAGTATAGCATTGTTTCCATTTTAGCATTTGGTATGATGTCATGTGAGATCAAGAGACCTGATACAGTTTTATCAGATGCTGAAATGGAAGAAGTGCTTTATGACTATCACATAGCCAAGTCGACGGGAGAAGAACTGGCGCGTAGTGAGAATGTCAAGAAGGCATTATATATTGAGTATGTCTTTCAGAAACATGGCATTACAGAAGCCGAATTTGATTCGTCGATGGTTTGGTTTGCACGTAACCCTAAGATACTGGGCGAAATTTATGGACGGGTGACCCAGCGCCTTAAAGCTGAGCAAAGCCAAGTGAATCAATTGATAGCACTACGAGATAACAAGCCTGTACAGTCAGCAGAAGGCGACAGCATTGATGTGTGGGCATGGAAGCGCATCTATCATTTATCTACCTATCCTTTAAGCAATAAGCTGACATTTACCCTTCCATCGGATGTGAATTTTGAAGATAGCGATACGTTGAAGTGGACGGTACGCTATCGTTTCTTGAATGGGAGACCGGCAAATCTAGCCGCTTCTCAGATGTCTTTACAGATTTTGTATGACAAAGATACCCTTAACAGTATGTTGAGAATCGATACGATGGGAGTGAAAGAACTGGTTTTATCTTCAGATACTTCGGGCGCTTTGAAAGAGATTCGCGGCTTTATCTATTACTCGGCAGAGACAGAAGAAGCACCGGCATTATTGCTTGACCATATCTCCTTGATGCGTTATCATGTAAAAGATAAGAAATGATGCGATACAGTTCCCATCTTTTATTTTTACCTAAATACGGGTATCTTAAGCAGTATGTTGTGGAAATGGAGGAGGGGTGCGTAAAGAATATCTTCCCCCTTACACACGAAGTAGAGGACACTCAGTGGTTGCCTGGTATTCTGATAGTATCTCCTACTTTGAATATAAACCACGAATTTGAACACACACTTTCTTTTAAAGCTATAGATGTGTTGCCCCCTTTGATGTTGGAGTCATGTCGGGGGCAATACCTTTTCTGGGCTTCTTCTTTTGATTTTAGTAAGATGCAATTTGTCGCCGGAATTCGGCACAGACGATTGCTGTAGCAATGGCCACATTGAGCGATTCGGAAGTCTCCCTGTCTGTAGGATAATTGGGGATGTAGAGCTTTCGGTTAGTCATCGCTTCTATGGACGGACTGATGCCTTTCCCTTCATTACCCATAACGATAATGCCATTGGCCGATAGTGGTTGCGTATATATATTCTCTCCGTTGAGGCATGTACTGTAAACTGGAACATCTTTCGGTAGTGACCGGATAAGTTCCGGCAGGGAAGTATAGTGCAGTTTGATGCGCGCTATCCCACCCATTGTTGCCTGTATCGTTTTGGGACTGTACGCATCGACAGTGTTTGGCGAGCAGAATATGTGCTCGATGCCGAACCAGTCAGCCAACCGTATAATTGTTCCCAAATTCCCAGGATCCTGTATATCATCGAGTGCAAGACAAAGATTCCGTTCAGTGACAGATACGTCCAAATGATTCTCTGGCTGTTCGAATACAGCAAGTACCTGTTGCGGGGTTCTCAGCAGACTGGCACGACACAACTCATCTTCAGAAACCTCTGTGATGTCTGCCACAGGTATATTGGAATGTACAGTCAACCATTCCGAAGTTCCTATCAGGAACCGGCAAGGAAAACGCCCTAACAATTCACCTACCAACTTAGGTCCTTCAGCTAGAAACACATTATCCGCCTTTCGGCTCTTCTTTAATTCTAAAGAATGTATGTATTTGATGCGATTCTTACTTAACATGTCAATCTTATAATTATGTATTGTGATTGGAGTTAAAAGTACAAGCAAAAGTAAAGGATTATTCTTATATATTCAAATATTTCATGATAGCCGTTTCCACAAAGAGGGAAAAGCGTTATCTTTGTGCACATTAATTCCTTGCACTACTGCCAAAACGGACACTATCGGATGAAATGCTTCGTACACATTTTTTTACTTATTGTCTTGCTCATGTTGTCGGCCTGTTCGGCGACCAAGCATGTGCCGGAAGGGTATTATTTGCTCGACGAGGTACGAATTGAGACCGATAACCGTGACATTCGTCCTTCCGATTTATCCATGTATGTCCGTCAGCATCCCAATTCCAAGTGGTTCAGTCTGGTAAAGACCCAGCTATATGTTTATAACTGGTCCGGTCGTGATTCTACACGTTGGATAAACCGTACTTTGCGCAAGATGGGAGATCCGCCGGTTATATACGATGAATACGAGACAAAACGTTCGGCAGAGGAAATGACGAAAGCTGTCCGCAACATGGGATATATGGGGGCGACAGTGACCCCCGTTGCTCGCCGGAAGAAGAAGAAACTGAGACTGACCTATCAAGTCGCCAGTGGAAAACCGTATGTGGTCCGCTCCATCCGTTACGACATCCGCGACCGCAAAATCTGGGAGTACATGCAGCGCGATTCTGCGGCTACGCTTCTTCATGAGGGAATGTATATGGATGTCAACCAGCTGGATGCTGAACGCCGGCGCATCACCGACCATCTGTTGCGAAATGGTTATTATCGTTTTAACAAAGAGTATATTACTTATACGGCAGATACCGTGCGAAACACTTATCAGGTAGATTTGACTATGCATCTGCCCCTCTATCAGCCTCGGGAGGACAGTGAACCGCAGGAGTTCTCTCAATATTACATTAATCGGGTGAATTTTGTGACTGATTATGATGTACTTGCTTCCTCCGATTTGAGAAACATTGAAGTGAATGACTCTGTGTGTTATAAAGGCTACAACATCTATTATAAGGATAAACTGTATCTGAAACCGCAAGTCCTGCTCAACAATCTGCGCATAGTGCCCGGCAGTCTGTACAATGAACAGCAGGTGCAAAACACCTATTCCAACTTTTCTCGTCTGCAAGCATTGAAGTATGCCAATATCCGTTTCTTCGAAGTACAATCGGGCGATACAGCCAAATTGGATGCGTATGTGATGTTGACCAAGAGCAAGCATCAGTCCGTATCTTTTGAAGTAGAGGGAACTAACTCGGCGGGTGATTTGGGAGCTGCTGCTGCCGTTTCATTCCGTCATCGCAATCTGTTTCGCGGTGCAGAGTCTTTTATGATTCGATTGCGTGGAGCTTATGAGGCAGTGTCCGGCTTGCAGGGCGGATACAATCAGGAAGATTATATGGAGTTGGGTGCTGAGGCCACCATTAACTTTCCGCGATTCCTGTTCCCTTTTGTAAGCAATGACTTTAAACGTCGTGTTCGTGCCACGACAGAGTTTGGTGTGCAGTACAATTACCAGATTCGCCCGGAGTTCACGCGTATCGTCGCTTCGGCCGGATGGAGTTACAACTGGGGAATGAACCGCCAACGGGCACGTCACCGACTCGATTTGCTGGATATCAACTACCTGTATATGCCCTCCATTTCGCAGGAGTTCAAAGAGCAATATCTGGATAATGAAGAGAACGAGATACTCCGTTACAATTATGAGGACCGCCTGATTGTGCGTACCGGTTATAGCTATAATTATAACAGTGCCGGACAGGCATTGGTAAACAATTCGGTGGTGGGTAATTCATATTCACTCCGTTTGAATTTTGAACTGGCAGGTAATGTTCTGTACGCCATTGCCAAAATGACGAATATGAAAAAAAATGAAAACGGAGAATATACCCTACTTAATATCCCTTTTGCCCAATATGTGAAAGGTGACTTTGATTTTGCAAAAAACGTAGTGATAGACAACCGTAATTCAGTGGCATTCCATGTCGGTGCCGGCATTGCCATCCCTTATGGAAATGCTACGCAGGTGCCGTTCGAAAAGCGCTATTTCTCCGGTGGTGCCAATAGCGTGCGTGGCTGGTCTGTGCGCGACCTTGGTCCGGGAAAATTTCCGGGCGATGGAAACTTCCTTAATCAGACCGGAGACATCAAACTTGATGCCAGTATCGAGTATCGTACGCGATTATTTTGGAAATTCCGTGGAGCTGTTTTTGTAGACGCCGGTAATATTTGGACGCTGCGCGATTATGAAGACCAGCCCGGCGGTAAGTTCAAGTTTAATGAGTTCTACAAGCAGATAGCTGTAGCATACGGTTTAGGACTTCGCCTGGATTTGGACTTCTTTGTGCTGCGTTTCGACGGCGGTATGAAAGCCATTAATCCAGCTTATACGAATAAGAAAGAACATTTTCCCATCATTCATCCCAAATTTAGACGCGATTTCGCTTTCCATTTTGCCGTAGGTTATCCGTTCTGATAATATACCTCTCGCGACATTTATTTGTGCATTTTCGTTCATGCTGTCATAGAACGAAAATGCACAATTTCATGCCACGCAAGGTATTTTATATTACAGTGTCACTCCTGTTTTGAAGATGGCAATTTCCTTATATCCCTTCTTTTCATTATTGACGAACTCACCGCTTGCCACACGGATGATGTAGTCGATAAAGCGTTCGCACGTCTTTTCCATTGGTTCATCCTCCACGATAACACCGGCATTGAAGTCTATCCATGTCGGTTTGTTGGCAGCCAATGCCGAGTTAGTAGAGATCTTCATAGTAGGTACATAGGTGCCGAACGGCGTACCCCGACCCGTGGTGAAAAGCACCATGTGACACCCCGCAGAAGCCAGTGCCGTGGCAGCTACAAGGTCGTTACCCGGAGCAGATAACAAGTTCAGTCCCTTCACTTTCAGCCGTTCGCCGTAAGGCAACACACCTTCCACATAACTCTTTCCACATTTCTGCGTGCAGCCCAGTGCCTTGTCCTCTAGCGTGGAGATACCGCCGGCTTTGTTGCCCGGAGATGGATTCTCGCCAACCGGTTCGCCGTGCGACAGGAAGTATTCTTTGAAGTCGTTAATCAGTTTCACAGTCTCCTCAAACAACTGCTTGTTGTGGCATCGGTTCATCAGAATGGTTTCTGCACCAAACATTTCCGGCACTTCGGTCAGCACCGTCGTACCACCCTGTGCCACCAAGAAATCGGAAAACATACCCAGCAACGGATTGGCCGTAATACCGGAGAAACCGTCTGAACCGCCGCACTTTAAGCCGACGCGCAGTTCGCTCAGCGGAACGTCTTCCCGTTGGTCCTGACTGGCTTTGGCGTACAGCTCGCGCAATATCTTCATGCCCTCTTCATATTCATCGTGTACTTTCTGTACCACCAGGAATTTGACGCGTTCCTGGTCATACTCGCCGAGGAATTCCTGAAACACATCCGGTTGGTTGTTCTCGCAGCCCAGACCTACCACAAGCACGGCACCGGCATTGGGATGCAGCACCATATCGCGCAGAATCTTCTTCGTATTCTCGTGGTCTTCACCCAGTTGCGAACAACCGTAGTTGTGCGGATAGGCCATGATGGCATCTACCCCGATACCTCCGGTCTCCTGACGCAGACTGTTGGCCAGTTGAGTGGCAATGCCGTTTACACATCCTACGGTAGGGATAATCCATACCTCGTTGCGCACGCCCACATCACCGTTTTTGCGACGGTAACCCTTGAAAGTCAGATTTCGGTTGGGAATGTTCAGTTCGGCGTTCACCGGGTTGTACGTATATTCCAGCAGTCCGGCCAGATTGGTCTGTAAGTTATGCTCGTTTATCCAGTCGCCCTGCTTCTGCGCTTGGCGGGTGTGGCCGATGGGGTAGCCGTACTTGATGACGTTTTCGCCCTTGGCAAAGTCTTGCAACGCAAACTTATGTCCTGCGGGAATGTCCTCGTTCAGTGTGATTTCATGACCGTCGATGTCGAACTTTTCGCCTTTCTGTAAAGTTGTAATGGCTACAGCTACATTGTCGGCGGGGTTGATTTTCAGGTACTTTGTTTTCATGTTGATATGTAATTAGTTAGTTACTGTTTTCAAAATTCTGATACAAATATAGAAGATTTTTGCGAAGATAAAAAAACTTTTGCTCAGAGCTTGTTTCAAAATCCGTTTAAATACTCCGTGTTCGACGTTCCCTTTTGTGCGGTATCCGTCGTTGGAACAGGCTGCTGACCTCTTTGGAGATACCTGTGTGGGCGGTTGCACCGAACGTATCTCGCTCCCAGTTTGGATATAGACGGACTGTAGTTTGGAAGGCTTCGGACTACAGTCCGGACATATCCGGACTGAAAGCGAATTTACAGGCCGGTTCTGCCCCTCTTCGGTATCTTCTTTTGCGATTCTTGGTATCTTTCTTTATTATTATAATGTGTGGTGCAAATGAATAGATCCATTTTCTTTTTATTCGCGTATCCTTTTATTCGTAGACATCAAACAAACTGAAATTCAGGACAAACAAATTGTATCGTAGTATGATAACTAAGTGTAAAAAAGTATGACTTCTGTAAAACTTAAATTCAGGCCCTCTTCTCATTCGGAAAAGGAGGGGACGTTAGTGTTTCAATTCATTTGCAAACGGATGGTCCGTAGGATTGCAAGCGGGTATAAGATTCATCGCGCGGAGTGGAGTGATGAAACGAAATGGATTGTTCTACCACCGTTATATTCACCGCGTTATGAATATCTGTCTGTTGTCAGTTTCAACGTGCAGTGGGAGCTTCAACGGTTGGAAAGGCTTCTCCGAGAGCAGGAAAAGACAAACGCTTCATTCGACTTTTCCGCCATCGTCAAATCCTTTACTTCCCATCAGAATATCTCTGATAGTGTGTTCAATT
>CALUJK010000120.1 GCA_944320945.1 uncultured Bacteroides sp.
CCGCGCCCGTGCTGGCCAGTTCAACCTCCTCGGCGGTCACCCCCACCAGCGGGTTCTTCCGGATCCAGCCCAGGAACTGGAAAGCCCATTCGCGGGCATACTTCTCGTCGTGCGTGGTGTAGTAAACTTTACCCATGGGTACAAACCAGCCGTGACGATGCAGTTGCCAACGCAGTTCGTTATCCTTAATCGGCCAGTAGGTCCAGTCGATATCCTTACCGTAGTAGAATGACGGCTGATAACCCTCGTGTGCATAGAGGATGTGCGCCAGTGCCTCGTCCGCCATCTGCCGTTCCTTGTCGGACACGGTTATCTGTTCCATGTCTATCTCCGGCTGCTGCACATTGGCACGGTTGCGGTAATACGCCAGCAGTGCCTTGGCTGCTGCCGCCGTATCACCCTGCGCACAGGCAGACTTCACCGCAGAAAGACCGGGATAATCCAGATTAATCAGGTTGAAAACACGCTTATTCAAGGACTGTGCATAAGCTGTCCCGCCCAACAGGGAAAAAGCGATGAAAATGAAAAAAGCTACATGCTTCATGATTATTTATTTTTTTTGATTGATATTCTTTTGGTGCTTTTGCAAAAGAAGCAAAAATCGTACAGAACAGGTTTACACCCCGTCCAAAAGAATATCGTCCTTGTCCAGAGTCTTTCACTTTTGTCTTAAACAGTTGCAAATATGTCTTTTCACCTCCCGTTTCATAAAAGATTGCACAATTTTCCACCATAAAATCACTTTACTCTAATACACCAGCAGCTCCGCGATAGCCAATCCCTTATCATAATCGTGGAAAGTCACCCGCACTTTGGAAGCACGAATTCCCTCCGGACAACGATGCATCCGCACGAACTCAGTCTGCTGTTCTATGTCCAATGTCTTCCACTCGCCATTGGTGAAATACTGGATGTCATAACGGCCGATGCGCGTACGGTCGGCTTTATAATAGTAAGCCACATCCGCCTGCTCGGCAAAACCGATGGCACGGATAGGCGTCTCTTCGCCTAACAGCACTTCAATATAAGGCTCTTTCACTGCTTCGTATGCCACCCATGCCGTACTGAAATTATCGTCGTTGGCAAAGTCGGAAATGCGGGTGTCAAACGACCAGCTCGAATCCATCGGTTTGCCCTTGGCCAGATTGGGGGCGATAATCGGGTCACGGTGTACGGTCAGCGAATCCGCCTTGCCGGGATATTTCCACAACTGACCAATCTTCTTGAACTCGGCCACGGCGTTATCATCAATCAGACCGTCACGGTTGGGAGCGGCATTCAGGATGAAGTTGCAATGCGCCTCGTTCAGCGGGATGAGGTTACTGTTAACCAGCCACTCGGCACTCTTCACTGAATCCGTGGGGAAGCTTTCTTTCCAGAACCAGTTCTTATTGATGGGCAGGCAGGATTGTGCCGGCAGCAGATTGCTCTCCTTCGAGATAAGCTCACCCGCATTCTGCTCATATTGTTTAATGTCTGTATAGAACATCTGTGTGGCGGGATATTTCGACCCGTTCAGGTCGGCCACCAGACAGTCAGGCTGAAGTGACTTGACATGCTTGTATATCTCCTCGAAAGGAATATCCTCATAACTGATGCGCGACCACGGAGCATCCCAACCGTCAATAATCAGCGCACTGATGGGGCCGTAGTTGGTCAGCAGTTCCGTCAGCTGCTGCTTGATAAAATCCGTATGTTCCCGCTTTATCCAGCCCGGACGGATATTGTGATGCGTATCAAGAATGGAATAATACAAGCAGACTTTTAATCCTTTGGCACGGAAAGCGTCGGCATACTCACGCACTACATCGCGCTTAAAAGGCGAGGACATCACGCTGTAATCCGTCGTCTTTGTGTCCCAAATGCAGAATCCGGAATGATGCTTTGTTGTGAGGCAACCGTATTGCATATTCGCAGCCACAGCGGTTTCCGCCCACTGGTTACAATCCAGTTTGCGGGGATTGAACAGCTCCGGAGACATACGTGGGTCAGGCCAGTCCTGTTCACTGAAAGTCGGGATATTAAAATGGATGAACATGCCGAAGCGCAAATCCATAAATTCCTGTTGCAATTGTGCCAGCGGTTTGCCGGCGGGGAAAGCGGCCGTTTCCTGAACGGCTTTCTGCTCGGTTTGCGGGGAGCAGCCTTGCAGCACTCCGACCGTCAATGCCAAAGCGGCGAGCAGTGTGTGTTTGAATGTTTTCATGATAGTGGTTTTAATTATTAGTAGCATAATATCACTGCAAATATAAAAGTGTTCTTGATTTTCTCTCTTTTGAATTCTTCCAAAAACATATCGATTACGTTTAAAAACGACTATTCTGACGGGCAAAAACCCGATATTAGTAAAAATAGCGGACGTCACCCCTTCCGAAAAACGCCCCGTATGTATGCTGTTTCCTTGAGACACGTTTGGAGCATGAACGAAAGCCCTTCGGAACACGAACCGAAGGGCTTTCGTTCGTGCTCCAAAGGGCTTCCGCAGTCACCCACGTCAGAAGGTGCTGTAGCGGGGGATAGCTAGAGTTTCGCGTTATCTGGCTGTCTGCTTATTTTTCTTTACATCAGATACATATATCCATAAACAAAAGAAACGCGAATCAAATGGATAAAGCAGCAAGCTTAGACTCCCGCATTATCCATTCAATCCGCGTTTCCTGAAAAACAACTCCCTATCAGTATTTATTCTACATATCCTAATTTATTGAATGATGGTCAATACAGGACGGATAACACCCATCACACGTCTCGGTGTTTGAGGCTTAGTCGTCGTATTATTATTGGCATCGTCATTACTGTTTCCGTTAAACAGAACTACTGCATTTTCCGCAGGATCTCTCAGACCTAACGTAGAAGTATGCATGTAGTGATTACCGGTAGTAAAGTTGGTAGCGATACCCATTTCCACTGCGTTGAGGAATGAAGTTCTGAATGCCTCGTTGATAGTTACAGCCGGATACGTATCATCGCCTGTCCAACCGTAGCAGAAGCCGATAGCCTGCAACAACTGAGCCATCGAAGGTATATACCATGCACTGGCATTAGCAGGCGTTGTGGCATCCGTATCTCTCCACTTCTTGAATATTTGCAATGCCGGATAAGACAAATCGGTAGGATGAGCCGTAAAAAGTCCAGAAGACAAGAAATCTTCCGTGTTGGTATAACCCACATAGTTGCGTGCGTCAATCGCACTCGGTCTGTCAAACGGAGTTACAGCAGGATCAACCGTATCATCACTTGTTGCCGAGGTTCCATTATCGGTATATCTATACCACATCGTACGTCCACTTACAACATGGATATTATCCGTCAATGGCATGTCACTATAACTTGTTTTGGTATTATCCAATGCCACTACATAACCAATAATCTCCTTGCCGGCTGCATCCGGACCGTAGTTACTGATATCATCTCCGGCACCTGCACCAAGAGCGAATATTATACCGACACAATCGTCTTTGTTTTCCTCAGTCAGCACACTGCTCCACGTACCGTCTGCAAAGTAATAATCGCCCACCTTGGCAGGTATACCGGAGATTTCCACATCAACCACATCACTTACCCAGTCTTCTACGTCAATGTCAAAAGTAATATCGAATTCCGTATCCGGTTCGGGCGATTCGGCCATCATATTACCACTCACCTTGACATGACTGCCACGCATCAAGGGAACGATTTCGGGCACAGTGACAATCTGTTCACCATTGTAATCAGTAGTAAAGGTCAGTTGCACATTCCCCCACTTACGGCTCTCAGCATTCGAGAATATATAAGTGCTAAACAGCGTACCATTTTCACTTTTCGAAGGGTCAAAATCAGGATAATCCACCGTAACTGCCACGGTGGCATCGCCCACAGCGCCCGTCGCTACGTTAAACGTGGTATACGAGGTAAATGAGGCTTTCAAACCCAACAGAAGCTTATATTCACGCAAGTTTTTCTCCAACACGCTGACACGTGTAAAGGGACGTACCATTTCTACATCCAGCAGACAAGCATCATTACCTTTATTCACCTCACAAGTGTAGAAGAAAGCGTCACAAGCATTATTGTCCACCAACGCATTCATATCTTTTACTGTAACATTGTGCAGATCAGACGTATCGTAATATTTGTCAGAATAACGATTTCCTCCCCCCTCAGCAGTTTGTGCGGCAGTACCCGCATCAATATAGTCAGCCCACATCAGACAGTCGTATGTACCGGTTTCCACCGGCATTTCAAAAGCCACACTACGGGTATCTTCCGTTGGTGTCACTATCTGTTCGGTGCGATAAGCCAACTGGGCTGCATCGCCTTTCGTCCACAACTCAATGATGAAGCGCAGTTGATGTCCACTCATCTCTATACCCTGAACGTCTGTCAAAGACTCTGGGAAAATGGCCGACACGCGCATGTTTTCGGCTGCCACATCGTCTCCACCAGAGGTGCCGCCCTCATCGTCGCTGCACGAAGCAAGACACAGAGCCCAACAGCCAAAAAGCAATAATCCAAGTATATTCTTTTTCATTGTATAATATGCTTTAATAATTGATTATTTAATAATGGTCAAGAAAGGACGGATTAGCCCTTGCGTCCGGTAATTGGGCGACGGATAAAGCGTCGTCAACTTTTCGGCACCTATCTGGATGGCCATCGGCATACCATCTCTATTCATGGTACTTGTCCAAATATAATATCCGTTTGCATTCGTATTGCCACAGAATGTCTCGGCAGCTTTGGCTTCGATGGCCGCATTGAAAGCATTAAGCAAAATATCATCTTTTGCCACGTCCCACGCACCTTGGTCTTTATCCGTATCTTTCAGTTCATACGTGTCAGCATAACACTTCATGGCAGCCTCATACAATTGGGCGGAAGAAGGTATGTACCATTCACTGGCGTTGGCTGGCTGAACAGCAGTGGTTTTCCATGTCTCATAGACCAACAAAACAGGATAGTCTGTTTTATTGGTCGCACCGGTATAAGTTTCGTTCTCCAACAAAGCTTTCGTGGCCGTAATACCGTTAAAGATATCCCAAGAGAATTCAGTCTGCTTACCCAAGACAACAACAGCATCGTCCTTGGCACCACCTGCTTCTGTCTGCTTATAGAAATAAGGACGTGAATTACTCAATAAATACTGTTCATTAGGCGTCGGGAATAAGTCGGTTCCGTCTGCTGCATAAGGGATGCCAGTATTTTTCAGCGCCATGACATAACCCAAGATTTCTTTTCCGGCAGCATCGGCTCCGTAATTGTCTATATTATCTTTTTCGTTGGCACCTACGGCATACACAATACCTACACAGTTGGCCTTGTTATCTTCCGTCAATTCATTGCTCCATGTACCATCAATGAAAAAGTAATCACCAACTTCCAGTTCCTTCTCAGGTTCCGGTTCGGGCTCCGGTACTACCATGCCGCCAGCCAAATAGGCTCCCACGGCACGCACTTGGTGGTTGCGCGGCAACGACACATTGCCGGCTTCCATCTGACAGGCCACGCTTCCACTTGTACTATTCAAAGTGAAAGAAGCCAAAGGCAGAGAGTAACCACCAAAAGATGGTGCGAAGATATAGTCCGTAAACAGCACGTTGTCTTCAGACTGCAAATTATCCGCTGTGTATTCAGCAGTCACGGTGGTAGACAACGGTTCCCCCATGGAGACGTCGAAACCGGACGGCACGTCATACGAAACCGTAACACCCGTAATCTTGGCATAGTCGGACGCATTTTTCTCGACAGCAATCAGTTTTGAGAAAGGACGAATCAACTTCAGTGTCCGCACAATAGCCTCGTCACTTTTGTCTACTGCCTCGTTCAGGTAAAAAGCATCACAAAGGTCAGTGTCAAACAAAGCAGCGGGATTCTTTATCATAACGTTCTTCAAACTAGAAGTATCGTAAAAAAGATCCTCGTAGTGAGTATATGCACCATTGGGAGCCGTTTTTTCTTCTGTAGCGGCATCTCTTTCTATAAAATCCGCCCACATCAGAATGCTGTAATCGCCCGGTTCCAGTTCGAAATTGAACATCGGGACACTTCCAGCTTCCACCGCCTGTTCAGTGCGGTAAGCCAAATTGGAAGTAGCTGTGCCACGTGTCCAGACTTCCAATATGCAACGCAACTTGTAATCAACAGGCACACTGATTTCCGCACGTGTATCGGCATTACCTATCGCTCCGGGAAGCTCAGCGGACAGGCACACACGCTTACTATCGGCAGAATTGCCCGCCGCTTCTTCCTGCGTACAGGAAGAAAGAAATGCAGCGAACAAAGTTGTGATTATAAATAATATTTTTTTCATATCTGATTTTTTCTTGCATTAAACAAACTCGTTAGTTTACACTGCGGGTGGTCTGTACTGGTTTATCAGAAATCTCCTGTATCTGCATAGAGCCACCCACTACATCGTACAATACGGAAGAACCTTCCACTTGACGCTGATACGGAGTGCCGTCTATCATCGGAGCATCGGCACCATAGCTGAATACGCAACCGCTGGTTGAATTAGAGATAGTAATGGCAGCCGGACTGTTTGCATCCATTTCAGCCTCAATGGTCCAATCACCCATAATAAATGTATTATTCACTTGCCAGATGTCTTCTGTGGTACCGTCATCACTCAGTTGGATAATAGTCAGAATACGGTTGTTCTGACAAGCAGGGAAATCGGCAGTCAGGTGCCACTGCTTATCAGCTGGTTCACTGGGTTCGCCGCCGGGGAACCATTCATTGGTTTTGGTGATTTCCGGCGTCTGGTTGCTATAAATCTGGGCTACCGAAGTAAAACCGCCTTTATCCTCGTAGTGAGTCGTAATCTTGTTACCTGCTATATTAAACTCTACCGGACTGTGCAACAGCCATTGCCAAGTAGCAGGCTCATCAGCGCCCAGATCATCGTAAATAACTACCATATTAGGACGCAGCATGAAGATATGCCGTTTGTAATTATTCAGTGGCGTTTCACCGAAACCGTATGCCGGAGTCTGTGACAGACCGGCATTTTCAAATGCATCTTGCCACATCGTATATTCAGAAGTGCCACAATAAGCATGAGAAGCGTCTCCCAAGAAATAGGCGATATTCTTACCATTCAATGCACGGGGGATATTGCCATACGCACGGGTAGTAAACGGCTGCCCGATGTTATTAATCATGATGGTGTTATGACCACGAGTGTTACGGAACTGCAACAGGCTGTGTGCATCCGAGAAGTTCTGATAATAACCGGCATTCATATAGACATACACACCTTTATACAACAGTTTAAAACTATTCTGGTCTGCCAACGTATGGCTACCCGAGCCGAAGGGACTGGAACGGAAAGAAAGTGCCATGTTATTGGTACGGTCTACCATATCGGAATAAGCGACGCCTTCACCAATGTCTTGATACCAGATGAAGTTTTCAAATTCCGGCTCTACGACATCACCATAAGGATATTTGCTTCGAGCCATACGATATAGGCGCAATGCATAGTCGTTTTGTAAAGTATATGAAGCACTCGAACCGGTTCGGTTGCACTCCTTCACATACCAAGCGGCACTGGCATCTCCCAATTCACTGGCTATAAAATCAGCGAAAGCAATACGAATACGGTAGGGTTCTGCATTTCCATTCGTATCACCAAAACCGGTAGTATATGTTTCAGGCAACCAAGAATAAACCAATGCATTTCCTACATTTTTATACCAAGGATGTTCCAAAAAGTTAGTACCCGTCAAACGAGTAAGCAACATCGGCATATAGTATAAAGTATAAGAGTTTGTATCAAAATAACCGGTACCGTTAATCCAAGCACCATCACGGTTGAATCCGGAAGCCGGGGCACGTGCCGTCCATACTTCATAGAAATACTCCAAAGCTGTCATGGCATCGGGATATTCCTGACAAACGACAAAAGCACCTTGCACCAAAGCCCGCAATACAATCTGCCAAGTATGGTTATCGAAGACATGATTCTCTAAAGTACCTCTGTATTGATTGTAGTAATGGTTAACCACATACACGATAGCCTCCTCGATTGTGGTTTTCTCTGCTTCTGTCAATCCTTCTTGGCAAGCATCGTAAATAGTACTCAGTGTGGTAACAGCATACGCTGAATGGAAATTACTGATACCAACCAATTTTTCTTTTTGCAATCCGCTTGTCAAAGCGTGTCCATATTCCAGCAATTTATCTTGAAACTTCACATCATTTGTAAGCAAATAAGCAGAATATAAATAATCAAAAACATATTGGCTCAAAGTTGATGTTTTACCTTCATTATACAAATCAGACACGGACGCCGCATAGTTCAGAGCCGTATTGGCACGGCTCGTCAACTCCCTATATTCCTCGTGTTCCGTAATGGTCGGGCGTACACGCTCCAAATCCTCATTCAGATAATAATGCACACGCGGATAGGTAGTCGGGATATTCGTCACCACATTTTCCCAAGCCGGAGTGACAAACACCGGTTCTTTACCCGTTACTGTGAACTTATTGACCTCGCTCCATACACCGGCTTTGTCGTTCTCGTCGATAATCCGATAACGCCAGTACCATGTACCGGTGGCCATCTGTTGATGGATATTATACATGTTCCAAGCTAACTTACCGGAACGAAATGTCCCACTTTCCGGAAAACTCTCGTTCTGAGACAACTCGAATTCAACGTACTTGTCGCCACCTCTGCCACGTGTGGATTCCGGCACAATCAAAGGTGCCGGATTCACATACAGCTCATGCTCCTCACGCGGATAAGGTTTATCGCGTTCATTGGGATGAACCACTTCTATGTCTTCCTCTCCGATGACATCTTCGAAAAAGACCTCCTGATCATCGCTGCAACTTGCGGCTGTCGCACCAAACAAGCATAACAGCATTCCATATATCAAATTCTTCTTCATAGTTTTTTATTTTTTACCAATCTGCATTTTGTGTCAAATTAGGATTCATGTAGACCTCATTCTGCGGGAACGGATAGAGATACATCTTATTGTTCCAATAGCGGGTTTCTAGCAATACTTTCCGGTATGAATAAGAATTACCATTCTTGGTAATCTCTACACCATAGATATTGCGTACGGCGTCATCACCTGCGATTTTCCAACGACGGACATCGAAGAAGCGATGCCCCTCGAATGCCAATTCAATACGACGTTCGTTACGGACTTTCTCACGGAAAGCATCACCGGATGCATCCACTGCCTTCATATTCGCACTTGTACGTACCTGATTTAAAGCTTCTCGGGCAGACAACGGGCAATCAGTGGTAGTAGCGTCTGCATTTCCTTGCCATTCAAACATAGCTTCGGCATAATTCAATAGGATTTCCGCGTAACGGAACAAGATATAATGGTGATGCAACTTGTTGGGTGTCACAGGATCCAACGACACGGAGGGATTCATGTACTTGCGCAAGTAGTAACCAGTTTTGGTAGAATTGTCCAGCACTTTATGCTTGCCACCGTCAAATGTCTCTACCGTTTCTCCCAACCATGTAGATCCATTGGTCAGCACATTCAGATACAAACGTGGGTCACGGGTTTGTCCGCCGGCAGCGTCATAGTACATGTTATTCACATGTGTAGGATTGTTCCAATCGAAAGGCGTACCGTCTTTCAGTTCGTAAGCATCCACCAAATTCTGGCTCGGAGTATTTCCACCCTCAGCACCTTCGTACCCCATCGGTTCGTTGCGTGCCTCGAAGTCGTTGGTCAGTTCCTCGCTACGGCGTTCAAAAATCAGTTGGGGAGATCGCAATACGGTATTTCCGCCTTGATCGGAATACAAGGGGTCGTCAGCAATGGCCGGCAAGCTGTACTCGTTCATGGCGATTACTTCATAGGCGGCCTTAGCGGCAGCTTCCCATTTGGTCAAGTCGTTACTTGGATTGTGCAACGGACTGGCAGCATACAACAAAGCACGCGATTTCAAAGCCAACGCCGCACCTTTCGTCGCCCGGCCTGTTTCATCCCAGAAATCATTCTGATCTACCGGCAATTCCGGTGCAATCTCCGTACATTCCCGGACAATAAAATCGATTATTTCATCAAACGGTGTCTTCTCTACCGAATTGATTTCTTCCTGCGAATAAGTGCGGGTAAGCAAAGGAATATCTCCATAACGTTTTGCTAACTCAAAAAAGTAAAACGCACGAAGGAAACGTACCTCATACGGGAACTTGGCAGACTTTGAGACAATCTCATCATAATCATCATTATATTCGAAACGTTTCAGTACCTCCGGATCAAAATTCTCCAAAAAAGAGTTGGCGCTCCGAATACCTGTCCACAATGTCCATTGCGTATCGACTGTTTTCAAAGGACTCCACACGCCATTGGTCATATAGTAAATCTCATTGTTCTCCCACGTATACAACGAGTTATCCGAAGCCGATTCCAGCATGGCATCGTCTATCGCGCCAAGATCAGCCGGCAACAACGTATAGATATAGGTAGTCAGCTGGTTCAAGTTATCAAAATAAGCGTATGCTTCTTCTTGCGTCTTGCCAGAGGTTTCATCATAATCCAAGTAATCGCAAGCACCCAAGGAGCCAAGCATAAGCAACATCAGATATAGCTTTATATTTCTCATAGTCTTTCTCTTTTAAAAATTAATATTCAGACCCAAGCAGACAGAAAATACATCCGGATAGCCCAATGTCAAGTCTTCACAATTGAAATAGTCAATTTTATCGATAGAGAACACATTCTGTGCGCGAGCATAGATTTGGAATTTATCCATCTTCATTTTCTCTGACCACTTTTGAGGCAATGTATAGTACACATTCAGGTTGCGCAGTTTAAAGAAAGAACCGTCCTCAATCCATTGCGTACTGGCCTGATAGTTGTTCTCGTTGGATAGTGTGGACAAACGTGGCAGATTGGCAATATCTTTCGTAGATTCCGTCCAACGCACATTGTCGCGCAGATACCACATGGAAACATTATTGTTACCGTTGCGTAAAGGCCGATGTACCCCCGCCACATTAAGCTGCTTCGTAATGCCGGTTAGGCCCTGGAAAGTCATATCGACTCCGAAACCTTTATATTCGAAACCGAGATTCAATCCCATAACCATTTCGGGCACTGTGGTCGACTTCCCGATGGCTATACGATCCTCACTGTCAATCTTCTGGTCGTTGTTCTGGTCTTTATACTTGATATCGCCCGGACGGACTGTAGAGAAAGTTTGCTCCGGACTGTTAAGAATGTCCTCTTCGTCCTGGAAATAGCCGATAGCTTCCAAGCCGAACAACTGTCCCACTTTATGCCCTTTCGTATAAAGATAATCGTAAGGCTGATAAGCTTGACCGTCTTCCAGCACTTTACTGTCGTTCCATGCCCAGTTGGCATTTACATAATAGCGGAAGTCTTTATCTTTCAAATAATCATTCCAACCCAAACTAATTTCCACGCCTTTGCTTTCCACTTCACCGATGTTGCTTTGTGCAGCCGTAACGCCCAGCATTCCCGAGATATTATTATCCGTTACCAGAATATTTGTGCGATGATCGTAGTAGAATTCTGCCGTTGCCGTCAAATTCTTCCATAAACGGGCATCAATACCTATATTATACTTGTCGGCTGTTTCCAAATTTAAATGATACATAGGCAAACGACGTTCACGAAGACCACTCAACGCATTGTCCACACTTGCCGCGTCTCCAAACGGATAACTGCCCGAACCTGTCCAATAATAGTTACCAAGCCCATAATCAGTCGCATTGTCGTATGCAGAACGTCCCCAAGAGGCGCGAAGTTTCAGCATGTCTACCATTGACACACTTTCCATGAACGATTCTTTCGCCATATTCCAGCCTACGGACACAGCCGGATAGAAACGGAATTTATCACCTTTAAGCAAGACGCTGGTACCGTAATAGTTGGCAACCACATCGGCCATATAGCGGTTCTTATAATTATAACCGAACACACCCATTACATTCTGACGATAGTAAGACGTTCCATAAGTCAAACCATCTTCTGCTTCCTGACGATAAATCACCGACGCTGATACTTGATGATCTTTAAATGTGCGGTCGTAATTCACCTTACCTTCAAAAGCCACACGTAAAATCTGGCTGTTTAGACGATTATTATTACTGGTCTCCAGCTGTAGGGAAGTATTGTTACCATAAGTCTGGCTGACAGGTAGGCCTGTATCTGCCAGATAACTCACTTCGTACATATATTCCTTACTGGTCACATCGCGAAAAACAGCAGAGTTGTCATAGCCTACGGCCACCTCGGCACTTAATCCTTTCACGAACATTGAGAAGTCTTGCACCAAACGCATATCACCGTACAACAGACGGGAATTTTCCTGCACATAACCCACATCAGCAATTTGAGCAATTGGATTCATATTGAAGATAGTATTACTACCCCAGTTGTCATTAAATGTCTTCACAGGAAAAGCAGCGGCCGGCACCTTATAAAAGTTCTGGAAAATAGTATTGATGTCTGTATTCGGTCTTTTGTCTTCCGTAATAGTACCAAACAGATCAAACTTCATCTTGGTGCTCGGTGTGATGTCCGCATCCAAGTTCATGCGCAGACGCAGCTCATAATTGCGGATTTGCGTATTCATGCGATCGTTATAATTTGTCCAATTCTCATTTAGCAAGCCAAATGCATTCTTATAGTCCAGCAAGGCCAAATAACGCAACCGCTGGCCACCACCACGCAGAGAGATGTTAAACTCATTATTTTCGCTGAAGTTACGGGTTCCCTCGTCAAACCATTTCACATTGGGATAATAATAAGGATTGGTTCCATTCTTGTATTGTTCCAACTGATGACGAGTGTACTGCAAAGGCAATCCGTCGTAATACAAAGCTTCATTCTGTGCCATGGCATATGTATAAGCGTCAGCCATCTCTATCTTGTTGATGGGCAACTCGAAACCATGCCGATAATTGATATCTATATCAAACGAGTTATATTTTCCACGCTTTGTATTAATCAGCACGACACCATTTGCGCCACGAGTACCCCACAATGCCGTGGCGGCACCGTCTTTCAACACCTGTATCGATTCTATCTCTTCTAAACTGATGTTGTCCAATGCACGGCGAAAACCATCCACCACAATCAACGGAGCAGCGCCTTCCAATCCGCCTTGCCCACGCACACGCCAATCGGCATTAGCATCCCAACCTACGTTCTGCATCAAATTCAGTCCGGAAAGCAAACCATACAGCGAATTATTCATTTTCGTGACAGAAGTCGCATTTTTATAAAAGTCATCGGCAAAAATAGCAGATACAGATTGGGTCTGCGTCTCTTCTGTACGTTTCATGAAACCTAAATCTACGGCCTCATCTCTTTTCATATCGAGCACGATGTCCAAGTTTTCACCTTCCACCTTGACGCGTTTCATCAACAAGTCCATGTAGTTCAGTTCTACATATTCCCCCTCTTCCACATCCAGAGAAAAAACACCCTTGTCATCAGTCACAGCATTGTGCCTGAACTCGCCAATCTTGGAAATCTTGACCCCGGAGAGTGGATTTCCCGAAGCATCCTTCACGACACCGGTTATCGTCCGTTGAGCCATTGCACTCAATGAACAGATAAATGTCAATCCTATTATATATAGATACTTTTTCATATGATATATTTCTATTCATTAATGATTATTCCCAGCCCGGATTCTGGATTAATCCATATTTTTTATTCATTTCTTCCGTAAGGAATGGAAGCAGATACCAACAGTCTTTCCACATATACCCATACTCTGTTACAGTAACTGTATATTCAAAAGTTCCATCTGTATTCTTTTTTGCTGTCAAGCTTTCTACCGGACGAGTAGCCCATTCAGCACCTTTCTTATAACGTATCATGTCGTGATAACGTACATCTTCCTGCCCAAATTCACGGGCACGTTCATCCAGCAAATAATTCAACAGTTCATCACCCGCAGGAACTTCCGAAGAAGTAACAGCTGGCATTCCAGCACGTTCGTGTACCATATTCAAATAGTCATATGCTGTATTACCAAAGCGATCTGGGGTATTTGCCTGTCCCAATTGGTTCATTATCTCCGCAATACCTAAATAGATCTCCGGCATACGTATTAATGGACAAGAATAAGGCTGGCCTGCTATTTCATTTTTCTTATCGCGTATAAATTTACGGAAGCCATAACCATACTGAGTTTTATTCTGCACGCTGGAACCGGATCCATATCCCTCGCGACCACCTGAATAAACTTCTGCCGTACGTCCCTGCCATTTATCGCCATTGACCACCAAATTTTCATACAAACGAATATCTCGTGTCGGATTACCCGCATCATCAAAAAACGGGTGAGCTCTATGTTCCGGATTATCCCAGTCAAACTTAGAACCATCTGCTTTCCATCCAAACATATCGGCATAAGAGCTGCGAGGAGAACCATAACCACCTTCGTACATACGGAACGGCTTATCTATTCCATCGTAAATTCCCCAACGGAACGATGCCATTACTACTTCCCGGTTGCCTTTGGTAAAATAACCATTTACATAATCTTCACGCGGATTACCGGTATTTTCAATCCGATAATAGTTGCCATTATCTTGATTTAATTGTAAGAAATCAAGTCCGGCCTGTAAAGCAGCCTCCCAACGTGACTGTTGATAATCACCATACCATACCAACTTTTCTGTAGAAGCTTCCCCAGCTAAATAAGGCTCATCGTTATTAAATAACGGGCTGGCTACAAAATGCAGTAAACGGAACTTTAATGCTTTGGCCGCCGCAGCCGTCATATGGCCATATTCTGCGTCAGAAGTATACCACGGCAAGTCGGCAGCTGCCTCATCCAGTAAATTAACCGTATTCTGAACCGTTTCCTCCAATGTCAAACGAGGAAGCTGAAAATCTTCATCGGCCATATACGCATGATCAATCCAAGGTACTCCGCCATAAAAACGAATCATATTTATATAATGATTGGCTATCACCACTTTTGCCTCGGCTTTACGGATTTTCTTTTCAGCATCTGTCATATCGACTACGTTGTCGACATTCTCTATATAAACATATGCCTTACGAATCCCGTACGTGGGATCACCCATTACTTCATTTCCTTTACTATAAAGTTGATATGGGAAAAAAGAGGGGCCGCTTGATGGAGTAATAGCACCCGTGTTCCAAGGCAACCTACTAGTATACCCCACATCGGACCATACATCTAAGATATATGCCTCGGCGTGATAGCCACGCAAACTTGGCAAATAATCCTGCAAACTTTTATAAAACTGATTCAAGGCTTGATCGGCATATTGTTTACTGCTAAACACCTCATCGATGGACATTTCGTCGCTTACAGGCTTTTCCAAAAAAGCATTGCCGAACTTCAAGTCTTCACAACTGACCAACACTCCAACCAGTGCGCCAGTGAATAATATTTTTGATATAACTCTCATAGGTCTAAGTTTTTCATTAGAAGGTTGCATTGATTCCCAAGGTAAAGATCTTCATGAGCGGGTAAGTATTGTCGCGCGACATATCACCTTCCGGGTCACAAATATCTTGCTTGGCAAAAGTCAACAAATTATATCCTGTAAACTGCACAGACAAAGCTGATGCACCTATAGCCTTCAACAATTTAGGATAGGTAATATTATAACCCACCGTCACATTTTTCAGACGGACATACGAACCATCTTTCAGCCAAACCTTACAGTCTTTTTGACTATAATCACTTGCAAGAGACAAGCGAGGATATTCGGCTGTTTCAGCACGTTCCGGCGTCCAATAGCCATCGGCCATGTATTGATAGAGAACTTGCGAAGTGGGTGACCCATAGAACGGGCGTCTGAAAGCATTACCCATCGACAAATTGGTCTGTGCAACTCCTAACCAATTCATAGAGGCAAAAAAGCCTTTATAATTAAAGCCTAAATTCAAACCGTATGTATAAGCCGGACGTTTGGGATAACCTATTTTCCGCTGGTCGTCATTGTCTATTATGCCATCATCATTCAAATCAGCAAATTTAATATCACCAGGATAAACGGTTGCTATCGGTTGAGGCAGATCGTCTCGTAGGGTTCCGTCCGCATCGAAATCGTCTTCAGTATAAAATCCCTGAGACACATAACCAAAACGAGCACCTACTTCATTGCCCGTACGCCACATATAGGGTTCGTTCGGTTCTACTTCGTCTTGGAAAATAATTTTGTTCTTGGAATAAGACAGATTTGCATTAATGTAATAAGAGAAATCTTTTACCCTATCGTTCCATTCCAAGTCTATCTCATAACCTTGATTGTTCACTTTTCCTAAATTAACAACCGGGAGCACCGTACCCATCGCAATCAATGCGGGCACCGTAGAACGTTGGATTAAAATGTCACGACGATTCTCACGGAAATAGTCAGCAGTCAATTTTAAACGGTCTTTAAAGAAATAGACATCGACACCATAATTTTGCTTCAAAGCCGTTTCCCATGTTACGTTCGGGTTACCCAAACGTGACTCGTATGCAGCAGGCTGATAAACAGTGTTTGTCAAACCGAAGATATAACCATTTTTATCTTGATATGACTGTTGCAACCAATTGCTTTGGTCTACTAAATAGGCATCCGGCAAGTAAAGGAAACGGTTACTCTGCATATTGTCGTTACCGACCAGACCCACGGAAGCACGCAATTTCAGGTAAGTCACCCAATCGTTTTTGGGGAAGAAATCTTCTTCCGTGATGATATAGCCCAACGAACCTGCGGGGAACGTACCGAAACGTTTGCCTGGCGCGAAGTTCTCAGACCCGTTACGACCGATGTTAAACTCGGCCATGTATTTCTGCTTGTAGTCGTAGGTAACACGGCCTGCAAAGCCCACATAGGCACTAGGCACCTCGACATACTGTTTGGGATAGTATTTCTTGCTTTGGTTGTAGAGCAGCAATGCTCCCACGTTGTGGTCGCCAAATTTGCGATTGTAACGAATGCTCGCTTCCAAATACCAATCACGTCCTGTCGTTTTGTCACCATTGCCATATGTATTTGCCTGATTCTGACCTTCAATACGATAAACAATAGTCTTATCAAAATTAGGGTCATTTATATCCAAACCCGATCCGTCCAATTGGGACTTATAATAAGGATAATAAGTTTCCACATGTCCGCCAGTAGTACGGATATAAGAATAATCGGTATTATAAGCTCCTTTCACATCAATCGACAAGCCTTCAGTAATGAAATCCAACTTTTGTGTTAGATTCAGGTCGAAATTCATAGTGTTAGACAACTTACGAGAATAGCCACGACCATACAAGCGATCGAGGATTTGGTTTTCCATACCAAAACCTGAATAACGATCCGAGGGAATCACCACTTTCTTTCCATTGATGACACCCGGAGAGGAGAACGGATGCGAAGAGGTCAGCTGCTGCCATGTATCATTCAATCCGGATCCCGAATTTGGATAACGCTGATTTCCCACTATACCGCCTAAATTAAATTTCAACGTTGTCGTTTTCGTTAGGTTCACATCCAAATTAGCACGGTAATTATAACGGGTATAATTATAATTATTATTATAAGGTAATCCTTCTAATTGTTTAAACAATCCATTCTGATAAAGGAAACCTAACGAAACAAAATAGCGAACATTCTTCGTTCCACCCGAAATATTCACATTATGCTGTGTCTGCACGGTGGCGTTCTTGGTGAGGTAGTCATACCAATTAATATCCGGATACATAATAGGGTCATCACCTAAACGGAAACGTTCCAAAGCGTAGTCATCAAATGCCACATCGCTTGCCGGAGTTCCATCATTCATCTGCAATCCGTTGAACGCTGTAGCTACATCATAGCTACCGGCTGTTTCCAATAACATGGTCGGTGTCTGGATACCTACATTAGAAGATATAGAAATTTTTGCTTTACCTTCTTCACCACGACGAGTAGTAACCAAGATAACACCGTTGGCGCCGCGTACACCGTATACCGCTGTAGCTGAGGCGTCTTTCAGGATAGTGATAGACTCTATTTCATTTGGATCCATCTGCGAAAACGAACGTTCCACACCGTCCACCATAATTAACGGTGCCGCACCGTCTTCGGTCAACGAGCCTACACCACGAATAAAAATTTGGGATTCATCAGCACCCGGCTGACCGCTGGACTGGATGGCCGTAACACCCGGCAACTGTCCTGCCAATGCGTTGGAAACGCTGGCACTGGGTGATTTCAACAAAGCTTCGGTGCCCATGCTGGAAATGGCACCGGTCAGTGTGGCTTTCTTCTGTACACCGTAAGCCACGACAGTCACCTCATCCAAACTCTGCACATCTTCTTCCAAAATCACATTGAGCGATTGACGACCGGAAACCTTCATCTCTACTGTATTATAACCAATAAAAGAGACTACTACCACCGCATCCTTGTCAGGAACCTCGATGGAGAACTTACCATCCAAGTCGGTCAACGTACCGCCCGGGGCATCCTTCACTGTGACAGTGGCACCAATTACAGGCTCTCCATTGATGTCTTTCACGACACCTGTCACCTTAAACTTCGCTTGGGAAACGGCTTGTACCGTTTGCACCGCAGAAACATTGCGTTCGGCATTGCCATCATCGGCAGCATACAGGTATACCCCCGATAGACAAAGTCCCATAAACAACAACATTCTGCACTTACAAGCATTTTGCGTTTTAATTTTCATGACAACTTTGTTTTGGTTAACAAATCAAATTTAAATTGAACATTTTTTTAGTGTTACAAATGTATGGCATTTAAAACTTTTAGACTTTCGATGGTGTTTTTTTAATTTTCAATTTTGGCAAGTATGTCTTTAAATTTGTGCAATTCACTTTCAAAATTGTGCAAAAGTGCTGTTTGGAAGGGGTAGTACCCACATTTTTATGTCTTTTTGAAAGAAAGGCTACAAATAATTGGTCACAGCCGGTATAAAATCTGCCGACATAGATTTTACACTTTTTTTCATGCTAGTAAATACGGAATGTTATATGCTTTTTCAGATTTATTAAAAGAAGAAACGGTCGTTTTGACATTCTGTCATTTTGTATTTTCTAATCGCTGAGAATCGCGTATTTCCAAGCAACGGTAGGCGTAGTCGAAAAAACGAAGCGATTTTTCATATTACACTGACAGATAGGAAGATATAAAAATACGTACAAAAATTCCAGACGAAAAACTGACAGAAAATAGAAAAAAGCTGACACTCCGAAGTGGGAAGTTAACTTCGTTCGTGGTGGAAACATACTTCCCGCTCGGGCCAAACATGTTTCCCGGTCGACGGAAACAGCCTTTTTACGTTCCAACCACCTCTTTCGGAATGTATAAATATACTATATTATATAGGTTTTATACAGAATTTCCGTATAAATATACAGAATCGGAGTATTAACAAAACCTATCTTGTGCTTTTTAAGAAAGTGGCATGTCAGGAGAATACAACATTTTGCATCACTTTAATCACCCAAAAAGAGAAAAGCAAGACAAATGTCACTTTCTATTCACCAAAGGGAAAGGCTTATCGCCCTCACCCTCTTAGATGCTGCAAAATTCCTCCTTTTCAGGCAAGTTTAGAATACTCCAAAAACAGACTTTGAAGAAAGGCTGAAAAAATGTGCGCATTCTTTTTCTATTCTCAACTGATTTCTTTACTTTTGCATCACATTTTACCATTTTTATAGGCTTTGCTATGAAAACTTTAGAAAGATTGTTTGCAGAGAAATTATTGAAGATAAAGGCGATTAAGCTGCAACCGGCCAATCCCTTTACTTGGGCATCAGGGTGGAAATCACCGTTTTACTGCGATAACCGTAAAACGCTATCCTATCCTTCTCTCCGCAGTTTCGTAAAAACGGAAATTACACGGTTGATTTTGGAACGTTTCGGGCAAGTGGACGCCATTGCCGGCGTAGCCACGGGAGCCATTCCGCAAGGAGCATTGGTGGCCGACGCACTGAACCTGCCATTTGTGTACGTCCGCTCTACTCCGAAAGACCACGGACTGGAGAACCTGATAGAAGGTGAACTGCGTCCGGGCATGAAAGTGGTAGTAGTAGAAGACCTTGTATCGACCGGTGGCAGCAGTCTGAAAGCCGTAGAAGCCATTCGCCGCGACGGATGTGAAGTCATTGGGATGGTGGCATCCTATACTTACGGATTCCCCATCGCCGAAAAGGCATTCAAAGACGCGAAAGTTCCCTTGGTGACTCTCACCAACTACGAGGCTGTGATGGACGTGGCTCTACGCACGGGTTACATCGAAGAGACTGATATTCCTACGCTGAACGAATGGCGCAAAGACCCCGCTCACTGGGATGCCGGAAAATAAATTTCCAACATGATAAAATTTGAAAGTTCTGTCAAAATAATACCGGCACCGCAAGAAGCGGTGTTCCTGAAGCTCTCCGACTTAACGAATCTGGAACATATCAAGGACCGGATACCTCAGGACAAGGTAAAAAATCTGACATTCGACCAAGACAGTATGTCGGTGGATGTTCCTCCCGTAGGAACCATCACACTGAAAATTGTCGAGAAGGAGCCGTGCAAGTGCATCAAGTTTGAGAGCACGGCTTCGCCTATGCCGTTCAACCTATGGATACAGTTGCTGCCCGTCGGCGAAACAGAATGCAAAATGAAGCTGACCATCGGCGTGGAACTGAATCCGTTTATGAAAGCAATGGTGCAAAAGCCGTTGAAGGACGGCATCGAACGCATGGCGGACGCATTGGCGGCCATCAGTTATTAACAAATCACATTCATATACAACTTTCCTCAATCATCTATTTGTTGTGGCACAGAAACTTTGGGAAAAAAGCGTCGAGGTAAACAAAGACATCGAGCGCTTCACCGTGGGTAAAGACCGCGAAATGGACTTGTATTTGGCCAAGCACGATGTGCTGGGGTCGATGGCACACATCACCATGCTGGAAAGCATCGGACTGCTGACGAAAGACGAACTGGCAGTGCTTCTGGAGGAGCTGAAGAATATTTATGCAACGGCAGAACGTGGTGAGTTCGTCATCGAAGATGGTGTGGAGGATGTTCATTCGCAGGTGGAACTGATGCTGACACGCAAACTGGGTGACGTAGGCAAGAAGATACACAGCGGTCGCTCGCGCAACGACCAGGTGTTGCTTGACCTGAAGCTTTTCACGCGTACGCAAATCAAGGAAATAGCGGAAGCAGTGGAGCAACTGTTTGACGTGCTGATCCGTCAGAGTGAGCGGTATAAAGAGGTACTGATGCCGGGCTATACGCATTTGCAAATAGCGATGCCTTCCTCGTTCGGGTTGTGGTTTGGTGCATACGCGGAGAGTCTGGTGGACGACATGCTGTTCCTGCAAGCAGCATTCAAAATGTGCAACCGCAATCCGCTGGGGTCGGCTGCCGGATATGGCTCTTCTTTCCCGCTGAACCGCACAATGACAACACGCCTGCTTGGATTCGATTCGCTGAATTACAACGTGGTTTATGCACAGATGGGACGCGGCAAGATGGAGCGTAATGTGGCATTTGCACTGGCATCCATCGCCGGAACGCTCTCCAAACTGGCGTATGACGCTTGTCTGTTCAACAGTCAGAATTTCGGCTTTGTCAAACTGCCGGACGAATGCACAACGGGGTCCAGCATCATGCCACACAAGAAGAATCCCGATGTATTCGAACTGACACGCGCCAAATGCAATAAAATACAATCGCTGCCGCAGCAAATCATGATGATAGCCAACAATCTGCCGTCGGGCTACTTCCGTGACTTGCAAATCATCAAGGAAGTTTTTCTGCCGGCATTCCAGGAATTGAAGGACTGCTTGCAGATGACAACGTACATCATGAACGAAATCAAAGTGAACGAACATATCTTGGAGGACGACAAGTATCTGTACATCTTCAGCGTGGAGGAAGTGAACCGCCTGGCACGCGAGGGTATGCCTTTCCGCGATGCGTACAAGAAAGTGGGGCTGGACATTGAAGCCGGTCGCTTTACCCATAGCAAGGAGGTGCACCACACACACGAAGGCAGCATCGGTAATCTGTGCAACGAGCGTATCGAAGCTTTGATGAAAGAGGTGGTGGATGGTTTCTGCTTCGAAAATATGGAAGCTGCCGAAAAAGCCTTATTAGGCAGATAAAGTCGCAGACATGTCGCTATAATCTGATAAGAAGCCGCACATTTATTGAAAAAAAGTTTGGCTGTAATGTAGAAACTGTTTATCTTTGCAGCCGTCTAACACAGAGTACCTGCGGAAATAGCTCAGTTGGTAGAGCACAACCTTGCCAAGGTTGGGGTCGCGAGTTCGAGTCTCGTTTTCCGCTCTCGTTGTTTCTCCTTTATAAAACGGAAGCTCGAATGGTGGAATCGGTAGACACGAGGGACTTAAAATCCCTTGGCCAGTGATGGCTGTGCGGGTTCAAGTCCCGCTTCGAGTACCATAAATCCTTACTAAGTCATTGATTTAGTGAGGATTTTATTTTTATGAGTAGCCAAAGGGTAGCCAAAAACGACAATACCCATGCTTTTGAAGTCATACGATATATAATAAAAAGACGAGCAAAGTATAAACTTCACTCGTCCTATTAAATAGTGTAAATACACTATTGCAACATTAATCGCCAATAGTTTCAACTATGACCAAATGATTATAAATATTTCCTTGGAAAACATATCCTTCCATTTTACCTACAACCATAGTCCATTGACTTTGTATAGCAAAATCAGATAATTCATATTCTGAATATAGGAAAGATATGTTAGCTACAAGGTAATATTTCAATTCTCCGTCTTTAATGTTTTTGTTTAGTTCTTCTAACCTATTTCTTTGTTCTTGGGGAGGATTAATGCTTAAAAACTCTGCATCATAATCATAAAGGCTAAAGTTAAGCCTTTCACAAACGGATTCAAACCAGCTTCCATCATGCCCCCCGTCAGCAGAAATATACCCACAACCTCCACCATAATAAAATGTTTGTGTGTAGTGTTGGTTTTCTTGATACTCTGTTTGATAGGAAGCTACACCCGATAACTCTTCATTGTCTGTACTGCATCCAACAAGTAATGCCACTAACAAAGTTGCAAATAAAATCTTTTTCATGTTCTGTATATTAATTGATTATCAATCAAAAACAGACCTGTAAAAGAAAAACGTGGGTCTGCACGTTATCGGAGTAAAGGTACGACCAAGTAACCCACAGACCCATAACAAGTACAGCCCACGCATAGCACGGGCGTTCACTCATTATCCAACG
>CALUJK010000121.1 GCA_944320945.1 uncultured Bacteroides sp.
GGAGTCACATTTGTATTTTTTGCAGGCATATTGGCAGGCCATTTTGGACTATCTATTGATGCACAAATGCTGAACTATGCAGAGAGTTTCGGCTTAGTATTGTTTGTTTACGCATTGGGGCTGCAAGTCGGTCCCGGCTTTTTCAGTTCATTCGGACATGGGGGAATGCAACTTAATATGCTGGCTATAGCAGTTGTATTGATAGGTACCTTGTTGGCTGTTACAGGTAGTTTGGCATGTGATGTGTCGTTGCCAAATATGGTAGGAATTTTATGTGGAGCAACCACTAATACCCCCGCGTTAGGTGCGGCTCAGCAGACGTTGAAGCAATTTGGTATAGATGCCAGTGTGCCTGCCTTGGGTTGTGCTGTCACTTACCCGTTGGGAGTAGTAGGAGTTATATTAGCGATCTTCCTCTTACGCAAGTTGCTTGTACGTCAGGAGAATTTGGAGATAAAGGAAAAGGAAGATGATAATAAGACCTACATCGCAGCTTTTCAAGTACACAACCCTGCTATATTTGGGAAAAACATCCGTGAGATTGGAGAGTTGTCCCATGCTAAGTTTGTCATATCCCGGCTTTGGAGAGATGGAAATGTCAGCATTCCGACATCTGAAAAGATAGTACAAGAAGGTGATCGGTTATTGGTCATTACTTCTGAGAAGGAAATACCTCTATTGACAGTATTGTTTGGAGAGCAAGAGTGTACAGACTGGAATAAGGAAGATATTGATTGGAATGCTATTGATAGCCAATTGGTATCGCAACGCATTGTAGTAACTCGTCCGGAGTTGAACGGGAAAAAACTCGGCTCTTTACATCTTCGTAACCATTATGGTATCAATATCAGCCGTGTATATAGAAGTGGAGTACAGCTTTTAGCAACTGCCGAATTGACTTTACAACTGGGTGACCGTTTAACCGTAGTGGGTGAAGCAGCGGCTATTCATAATGTAGAGAAAGTATTGGGCAATGCAGTTAAAAGCTTGAAAGAACCGAATCTTGTTGCTGTATTTATCGGTATCATATTAGGATTGATGTTGGGAGCCATTCCCATAGCTTTACCGGGAATGAGTGCACCAGTTAAGTTAGGATTGGCCGGTGGACCTATTATTGTAGGAATACTAATAGGAACATTTGGTCCACGTATGCACATGATAACTTATACCACACGTAGTGCTAATCTGATGTTACGTGCATTAGGTTTATCTCTTTATTTGGCATGTTTAGGATTGGATGCCGGTCAACATTTCTTTGAAACAATATTTCGTCCGGAAGGTTTGCAATGGATAGCAATAGGGTTCACACTGACATTACTTCCCGTATTAATTGTCGGGGCTATTGCCTTTCGCATCATGAAGATAGATTTTGGATCAATAGCAGGTATGCTATGTGGCAGTATGGCAAATCCTATGGCATTGACCTACGCTAATGACACAATACCAGGAGACAATCCGTCTGTTGCTTATGCTACAGTCTATCCGTTAAGCATGTTTCTACGAGTTATTATAGCACAAGTAATGTTGATGTTTCTGCTATAGCTTTTCTATAAGGTATGAAAGAAGTAAGATAAATAATAAAAAATAATACTTATGAAAAACATTACACCTGAAAACATTGTCAATGATTTACGCTACCTAAAGCTTTTATCCCGTAGTTTCCCTACAATTGCTGATGCAAGTACGGAAATCATCAATTTAGAGGCTATACTCAACCTTCCGAAAGGTACCGAACACTTTTTAACAGATATACATGGTGAATATGAAGCCTTTCAGCATGTACTTAAGAATGCTTCAGGAGCTGTAAAAAGAAAAGTAAATGAAATCTTCGGGCATACCTTGCGGGAAAGTGAGAAGAAAGAACTTTGTACCCTTATTTATTATCCGGAAGAAAAATTACAGCTTATCAAAGCGCGTGAAAACGATTTAGAGGATTGGTATCAGATAACCCTCAATCAATTGGTGAAGGTATGTCAAAATGTTTCTTCCAAATATACCCGTTCTAAAGTAAGAAAAGCTCTTCCGACAGAATTCTCATATATTATTCAGGAACTTCTGCACGAGTCCAGCATTGAGCCCAATAAACATGCCTATATCAATGTCATCATCAGCACAATTATCTCTACCCGTCGGGCAGATGACTTTATTGTGGCCATGTGTAACCTTATTCAACGGTTGACCATAGATTCTTTGCATATTGTAGGTGATATTTATGATCGTGGCCCCGGTGCCCATATCATTATGGATACATTATGCAACTATCACAATTTTGATATCCAATGGGGAAATCACGACATTCTCTGGATGGGAGCTGCCTCAGGCAATGATGCTTGTATCGCTAACGTCATACGCATGTCCATGCGATATGCGAATCTTACTACTTTAGAAGATGGATATGGCATTAATCTGCTACCTCTTGCCACTTTTGCCATGGAGACGTATGGTAACGATGATTGCACTGTATTTGCCCCCAAGATGGATTTTGCCAATGGAGAATACAATGAAAAGACATTGAAGCTAATAGCTCGCATGCACAAGGCTATTACCATTATCCAGCTGAAATTGGAAGCTGCCATCATCGCCCGTCGGCCGGATTTCAACATGGAAAGCCGACGGCTGTTACATCGCATTGATTATGCCCGTGGTGTCTTTTGTGCTGAAAATGGGCAAGAATATCCATTACGTGATACTCATTTGCCGACAATCGACCCCACCGACCCCTATCGTTTATCTTCTGAAGAGGAAGAATTAGTGAACAAGCTACATGCTTCATTCATGAATAGCGAGAAACTGCGTAAACACATGCGTTGTCTATATACCTATGGCAGTATGTATTTGGTATGTAACAGTAACCTACTCTATCACGCCTCTGTTCCGATGAATGAAGACGGTACTTTCCGGCATGTACACATTAACGGCAAAGAATATTGGGGACGGAAGCTGTTGCAAAAGACAGACCAACTTATCCGTAAGGCTTATTTTGAGGATGAAGGAACAGAAGAAAAACACTTTGCGCAAGACTATGTATGGTACATGTGGTGCGGTCCCGATGCTCCATCGTTCGATAAAGACAAGATGGCTACTTTTGAACGCTATTTTATAGCAGACAAAGAACTTCATCGTGAGACGAAAGGCTGGTACTATACTTTGCGTAATCGTGCCGATATATGTGATGAGATTCTACAAGAGTTTGGCGTAGTTCCCGGTCCTCATTCCCATATCATTAATGGACATGTACCGGTAAAAACCATTCAAGGAGAAAAGCCAATTAAAGCTGACGGCAAACTGCTTGTCATCGACGGTGGTTTCTCCAAAGCCTATCAACCGGAAACAGGCATTGCCGGATATACATTAGTTTATCATTCCCATGGTCTGCAACTGGTTCAACATGAACCCTTCCAAAGCCGTCAGAAAGCAATCGAAGAAGGACAAGACATCAAATCCACCACTTTCGTTATTGAGTTTAACTCACAACGCATGATGGTGAAAGACACTGACCGTGGCCGTGAACTCATGACACAAATAGACGACCTGAATAAACTGCTTGCCGCATATCGTACAGGTTTCATTAAAGAACGACAATAAAATATACATATATAATAAGAGCTACAGACAACTTCTCTTGAAAGGGATATTCAGTAAATGTCCCTAAGGTAACAGAATGAAAGTCAGCACCGCCGTGGAAGTCAGATTAAGGTCTTACTGTTTCTCCATTGCCTCCTTCAGTTCGTACAGATGCTTAATGCTTGTATTGAAGGTAGGGATGGGATAGTGCTCTTTAATGTCTATTAGTGTGACCTCTATAAAGCGCTTCACATCATAGATCTTCTCTCCCTCGTTTAGTACAATCTCCTGCGGGAAGGTGGTGTTCTGTGCCCACTCTACCAGAGCTTTGACGCTCTCTTCGTCATACGAATACTTAGACTCAATCATTGTTATGTAACGGGTTGGTTAATGTTATGCAACGGGTTTTCTAATGTTGGGTAACGATTTATTAAGGTTTATACGTCGGCTTCATCAAAGATTATATGACAGTTAATCTAAGATCATATAATGATTGATGTAGCATCAGATGATGGTTTATCTAATCTCATGCGATAGTTTACCTATCATTTTGTGACGGCATATTTAACCTTAGTCTGACTGCAAAGATAGGAGAAAGCAGCGAAAAAATACAGAATATGGAGGCCTTTTTGTGGGAAGGATTTGCTGTTTGCATAGAAAAGACTTGTATTTTATATAGGCAAGGTATACTGTTTGTATAAGAAAGATTTGCTGTTTCTATAATAAAGATTCACGTTCTATACAGCTAAAATCTGTTTTCAGCAGGGTACAAAACATGGTTTTCTATTATTAAAGTAATTATTTTTTGCCCCTCATGTGTCGTATTTACAAATATAATCGCTACATTTGGCAGACCATACAGAAAATCTCAGAGTAACATGAACGTACCTGTTATATTCCAATTCCTACGGGATTTGAGCACTCACAACAACCGTGAATGGTTCAACACCCACCATGCACAGTACGAAACGGCTCGTGTTGAGTTCGAAGAGTTGCTCTCTATGGTCATCGCACGTCTGTCTGTATTTGATGAAAGCATCCGGGGCATCATCCCTAAGGATTGCACCTACCGCATCTATCGCGACATCCGTTTCTCGGAAGACAAAACCCCTTACAAGACTCACTTCGGGGGATACATTAACTCCAAGGGCAAGAAATCGGACCATTGCGGATACTACATCCACATTCAACCCGGCAACTGTCTGTTGGGAGGTGGCAGCTATTGCCCCCCTCCCCCGCTGCTAAAGGCTCTCAGACAAGCCGTCTATGACAATATCGAGGAATACCTCAGTATCGTAGAGGATCCGGCTTTTCGGCAATACTTCCCCGTCATAGGCGAGAACTTCCTACGGACTGCCCCTAAAGGGTTTCCCAAGGATTTCCCCTATCTAAAGTACATTCAATGTAAGGAATATACCGCTTGCTGCCCTGTACCGGACAGTTTCTTCCTCCAACCCGACTTCTTAGAGCAAACAGATGCCATCTTCAGGCAACTAAAGCGTTTCTCTGACTTCGTGAACTATACGATTGATAACTTCGAATAAGATAACATCATATTAATAACCTACTTAATACATTAAAGCCATGATAGTAGATAAATTAGAAAACATCGAGAAGTATGTTGCATTGAACCCTCTGTTTGCACAAGCTGTGGAGTTTCTAAAAGCACATGACCTGAATACCTTAGAAATCGGCAAAACGGAGTTGAAGGGCAAAGACCTGCTGGTCAACGTCACCCAGACCAAGCCGAAGACCAAAGAACAGGCACGCTTGGAGACACATCGGGACTTTATTGACATACAGATTCCGGTATCCGGAGTAGAATACATGGGCTACACCGCCGCTACAGACTGCGCACCTGCCGATGCTCCCTATAACGCAGAAAAGGACATCACATTCTTCGAAGGCTTGGCAGAAAGCTACATTGAAGTAAAGCCCGGTATGTTTGCTATTTTCTTCCCTCAAGACGGGCATGCTCCCGGCATCACACCCGATGGTCTGAAGAAAGTCATCGTAAAAGTAAAAGCATAACCCTCTTACACAACAAATCCTTAAAAAATACATCCAACTATGGAAACATTGAATTTAATTAAAAACGACCCTTGGCTTGAGCCTTATGCAAATGCCATTAACGGACGCCATCAGCATGCTATCGACAAGGAGAACGAATTGACGAATAAGGGTAAACAGACTCTATCTGACTTCGCCTCCGGATATCTGTATTTTGGCCTGCATCGTACCAAAGATGGGTGGATTTTTCGGGAATGGGCACCAAATGCCACTCAAATATTCTTGATAGGTACATTCAATGACTGGAAAGAAGAAAAAAAATACAGTCTGAAGCGAAAGAGCAACGGGATTTGGGAAATCAAACTTCCAGCAAATGCCATGAAGCATGGCGATTTATACAAACTTATGGTGCATTGGGACGGCGGACAAGGTGAACGTATTCCAGCATGGGCTACCCGCGTAGTGCAAGATGACGAAACTAAAATATTCAGTGCGCAAGTCTGGTTACCGGAGAAGCCCTATAAAATGAAGAAACGGACGTTTAAACCCAATACTGACCCGCTACTCATCTACGAATGCCACATTGGAATGGCGCAACAAGAAGAGAAAGTAGGTAGTTACAAAGAGTTTCAGGAAAAAGTGCTTCCCCGCATCGTCAAGGATGGATACAACTGCATCCAAATTATGGCCATACAGGAACATCCCTATTACGGCAGTTTTGGTTACCATGTATCTAGTTTCTTTGCTGCCTCTTCCCGTTTTGGTACACCTGATGAGTTGAAAGAACTCATTGACACGGCTCATCAAATGGGCTTGGCTGTCATCATGGACATTGTACATTCCCATGCCGTAAAGAACGAGGTAGAAGGATTGGGTAATTTTGCCGGTGACCCTAATCAATACTTCTATCCTGGAGATAGGCACGAACATCCAGCGTGGGATTCCTTGTGCTTTGATTATGGCAAGAACGAAGTTCTGCACTTCCTGTTATCTAATTGTAAGTACTGGTTGGAAGAGTATCACTTCGACGGTTTCCGCTTCGATGGAGTAACGTCTATGCTATATTACAGCCATGGATTAGGGGAAGCATTCTGCAATTATGGAGATTATTTTAATGGTCACGAAGACGATAACGCCATCTGCTACCTGACATTGGCCAACCGCCTGATACATCAAGTAAATCCACAGGCCATTACCATAGCCGAAGAAGTGTCAGGTATGCCCGGGTTGGCTGCCAAATTTGAAGACGGTGGATATGGCTTTGATTATCGCATGGCCATGAATATTCCCGATTACTGGATAAAGACCATCAAAGAGAAAATAGACGAGGATTGGAAACCGTCCAGCATGTTCTGGGAAGTGACAAACCGTCGTAAGGATGAAAAGACCATCTCGTATGCTGAAAGTCATGATCAAGCATTGGTTGGAGATAAAACCATCATCTTCCGTCTTATTGATGCCGACATGTATTGGCACATGCAGAAGTGCGACCAGAACTATACCGTACGCCGCGGCATTGCCTTACATAAAATGATTCGTCTGCTTACGGCAACCACTATAAACGGTGGCTACCTTAATTTCATGGGTAATGAATTCGGACACCCAGAATGGATAGACTTCCCTCGCGAAGGCAATGGCTGGTCCTGTAAATATGCCCGTCGCCAATGGAATCTTGTAGACAACAAAGATTTAGCCTATCACTACTTAGGTGATTTTGATGTTGCCATGCTCAATGTCATTAAGAGCATCAGAAAATTCCAGACCACACCGGTACAAGAGATCTGGCACAACGACGGTGATCAAGTTCTGGCATACATGCGGAAAGATTTGGTATTCGTATTTAATTTCAACCCAAAACAATCATTCACCGATTACGGCTTTTTGGTTCCGGCCGGTAGTTATGAAGTGATATTGAATACAGACAATCCAGATTATGGCGGTTACGGTTTCACGGACGACAGCATTAAGCATTTTACAATGCCTGACCCGTTATACAAGAAAGAGAAGAAAGAGTGGCTGAAACTCTACATTCCTGCACGTACAGCTATGGTTTTAAGACGTTGTAAATAAATGTACTTAATGTTATTGAAACTTAGTGAGTGAATCTGAAGATTGACAAATAAAAGTATAACAATAAAGAAAGGCGAGAATCTCATTAGAAATTCTCGCCTTTCTTTATTGTTATCTTTCCTATTTATTTTATCTGGCTATTAATATAATTCAGCATTGTATTTGCATTATCCAGCATTTTCTTTTGTGCCGGCTTGCTTGCAGACAACAGGGGAACCAATTTATCCAGATAAGTCTTTGCCTCTTTAAATTCAGCCTTAGCTTTATCTACATCCGTCTTCAGTGTAGTAGCACCTTTGCTGTAGTAAAGTGAACCTAAGCTGTTAAGCGCATTGATATTATTATCTTGAACAGCAAGTGCCTGCTTAAATGCCTCTTCTGCTGCATCCAATTTCTTAGCTCTCTGTGCCAAGATTCCTTGATTTACGAAATGAGTAGCATACATGCTTGTCAACTTAGCATTTCCCGGAACAGCTTCCAAACCAGCTTTCAGCGTAGCAGCATACTCGTCAGTCTTTTTCAAATCCTTCAAAGCACCGGCCTTACCGATATAAGCATTAGCCAAATTATATTTCTTCTGAATAGCGATGTCGAAATATTTCGCAGCTTCCGCCGGCTGTTTAATCTTATCTGCACATATTCCACAATTAAAAGCAACGACAGAGTCCTGATTATTCGTCTGAGACAGATAAGAACTAAATTTAGTAAATGCATCCTGATAGTTCTTAGCTTCCAAAGCCTCTATACCATCGTTACGTAATTTTGCTAGCTCCGGTGTGTCTTGAGCAAAGAATTGAGTTGCGGCACAACATAATGCCAATGATAAAAGTAATTTTTTCATGATAGTGTGTTTATTAAATTGAATTGATAGTCAAAAGTAGCAGGCATAATATGAAGCACAAAACCTTTTCAACATTTTTGAGTTTTTTATAAAGGATGTAACATATGCTCGAATTCCCGATGTTTCTATGTCTCTCTTACTCATACCGCATTGAATCTGCCGGACGTATATGAGTAATGATATACGAAGGACCTATCAACATCAGCAATGCAATAGCCAATGTACAGATATTCAGCAATAAGAACAATCCGAAGTTAAAAGAAACAGGTACGGTATCCATATAATAATTTTCCGCATCGAGGCCAAATAAACCGGTATACCGTTGCACAAAATAAAAAGCCAGTCCCACAACATTTCCCCACAGCATGCCTTTACCTATCAGAAAGACGGCAAACCATAAGAACAACTGACGAATAGTCAAGTTATCCGCTCCAAGAGATTTCAATACCCCAATCATCGATGTACGTTCGATGATAAGTATCAGCAATCCGGAAATCATAGTAAATCCCGCTACACTTATCATCAGTATAAGAATCACCCATATATTTACATCCAGTATATCAAGCCATGCAAAAAGCGATGGATTCAACTGCTCCACACTGCGAGCGCAATACTCCTGTCCATACTCGTCAAAAAAGCCCCACAGACCGTCCCCTATTTCATAAGTCAGTTCTTCCATACGGGCATAGTCTGCTATCTGCAACTCCAGTCCACTTGCTTGGTCCGCATTCCATTGATTAAGACGATTCACCAGATGAATGTCCGTTAACAGAAAGAGATTATCATATTCGGCAAAGTTTGTCTGATAGATACCCACTATAGTGAGACGGCGCGCACGTACATTGTCTTGAATATAATAAGTGTCAATCTTGTCCCCTACTTTCAAATGCAATTTATCGGCCAGCAAACGGGAAATAAGCACTCGATTCGAAGTAATCGTATCACTGAATTGCGGCATCTCCCCTTCCACCAAATGACGGCTGAAGAAAGCTGTGTCATATTCCTGCCCCACTCCCTTCAGCACCATGCCTTGAAACGTTTCCGATGTTTTTATCATTCCTGCTTTAGTCGAATACCGCTGTACATGCACCACACCCGGATATTCCTCCAATGCCCGTATCAAACTGTCACTCACTTCCACCGGACGGGTATCATACGAACGAACGGCATCTAGGTTACTCACCCTGATGGCACCGCCAAATCCCACCACTTTATCACGCACCTCCTGCTTGAACCCCACAATGATAGAAACGGCGATAATCATCACCGCCAGACCGATAGCCACACCGGCAGTGGCAATAAGCACAGCAGGACGCGAAATACGCTTATCCGCATCACTTCCCTGCTGATAGATACGTCGGGCTATGAATAGAGAAAGGCTCATCAGCAGCCGACATTATTATTCAATCGTGCGGCCGGGATATGCTTCCAATGCCTTGCGAAGGACAAACAGTGCACGTGTCAGATCTTCCTTATTCAAGACATATGAAATACGCACTTCGTTTCTGCCTGCACCGGGAGTCGTATAGAAACCGGATGCCGGTGCCATGAAAACTGTTTCGCCTTCGTATTGAAAATCGGACAGACACCACGCACAGAACTTATCCGAATCGTCCACCGGCAACTTGGCCACCGTATAAAAAGCGCCCATCGGTATTGGTGAGTATACGCCGGGGATACGGTTCAACCCGTCTATCAGGCATTTGCGGCGTTCCACGTATTCGTCATACACCTCACGCTGGTACTCCTCGCCGGCATCAAGCGATGCTTCGGCGGCTATCTGCCCGATGAGGGGCGGACTGAGACGTGCCTGGCAAAACTTCATCACCGCCTCGCGGATATGCTCATTCTTCGTGATGAGCGCCCCGATACGGATACCGCACTCGGAATAACGTTTTGACACGGAATCAATAAGTACCACGTTCTGTTCAATCCCCTCCAAATGGCAGGCCGAGATGTAAGGAGACCCGGTGTAGATAAACTCACGATAGACCTCGTCGGAGAAGAGGAACAAGTCGTACTTCTTCACCAAGTCGCGTATCTGATTCATCTCGCGGCGGGTATAGAGATAACCCGTTGGATTGTTGGGATTGCAGATGAGGATGGCGCGTGTACGCTCGTTTATCAGCTCCTCAAACTTCTCCACCTTGGGCAATGAGAATCCCTCCTCAATGGTCGTAGCAATCGTGCGAATTTTGGCACCTGCCGATATGGCAAAGGCCATGTAATTGGCATAAGCCGGTTCGGGTACAATGATTTCGTCACCCGGATTGAGGCACGACAGGAAAGCAAACAACACTGCCTCGGAACCTCCGGTCGTAATGATGATATCGTCCGCCGTCAGGTGGATGTTGAACTTGGCATAATAGCCCACCAACTTCTCGCGGTAGCTACGGTAGCCCTGACTGGGACTGTACTCCAGCACCGTGCGGTCGATGTTGCGGATGGCATCCAATGCCACCTGCGGCGTGGGCAGGTCGGGCTGACCAATGTTCAGTTGATAGACGCGCACGCCCCGTTGCTTGGCTGCCTCGGCCAAGGGAGCGTACTTGCGTATAGGCGATGCGGGCATCTCGTTCCCGCGGACTGATATTTGCGGCATGTCTTTATTTCCGATTAAGATTGAAGTCGCAAATGTAGCGATTTATTTGATAAAAGGGTGAACGATGGGTGAAAAACTTCCACCCATCGCGACACATTACCCATCAGGGTGCTTTATTTTCTTATTCATCGTGCAATGCCTCTGCCGGTTGCACCTGCATGGCACGTCGGGCGGGATACCAGATGCCCACGACAATCATCAATGCCATCAGCCCGTAGCTCAGCAGGGCGGCTTGCAGGAAGCGCATGCCGTCGAAGGGCAAGCGTTCCACGTCCACCAGCTCGGCCAGACCGATGTGCACGGCAATGAGGAGGGCGGGTACGGCGGCCACCGTCAGGAGGAGCAACCCCTCGGATATCAGCCGCAGGAAGATGCCCCGCCGCGTGCTGCCCATTGCCATGCGCAGAGCCACCTCGCTACGCCGATGCTGTGTACGGAACCAGAAGGTACCCGCCACACCCAAAAAGACGTTCAGCAGCAGGAAGCCCAGTACGCAGAGCTGAGTGCGTGCCTCGTTGACGTCTTCCATCTCCAAGGCATGTTGCAGATGGTCAAACGGCTGCACGTCCAGCAGGAAGACGTTGCCGATGCGGTACAGGCGGTCGGCGTCGTCCATCAGTTCCTCCATGAAGCGCTCACGCGTATCGGCATCGGGCGTCAAGCGGAGACTGAGTTGGAGGTACATCGGATTCTCGAAGGAGATGATCGTTTCGCGCGGCAAGTCCGTACCGAAGAACGGGCCTCCCCACTGCTCGGAGGTCTGGAAGTGGCTCCAGCGCAACGGCTCGGCAATGGCGGAGACGCGCATCCGGAACTCGTTGTCCGGACGATAGAGCGGCAGTTCGCGCCCCAGCAACGGCAGGGCGTCCGTCATGCCCAGCTCCTCGTACCGGGTCTTGGAGACCACATTGCGCGAGACAATTATTTTCCTCCCCTTACTGCTGACCGAGCGTGCCAATGCGTCGGGGTCGTCCGTGTAGACCGTCCGCCCGTCATCGTCCAGCACCGCCACGGCATGGATGCGGAACAGGCGGTAGAACTCCGGCTGCGCCCAACGCCGCATGGCATTGACGGGCACGGTATCCACGCAGACGGTGAACCCATTACTGCCATCGTTGTAGGGAATGCTGTTTTGGGAGATGGCCACCTCCTCCACGCCGGGACGGTGGCGCAGGCGGTCGGCTATCTCGATGAAGGCTTCCATGTCGTCATCCGCCGTCAGGGAGGGGTCGTAAAGGGCAGACTTCTCGGTGAGGCGCATCAGCGAGAGGTTGTAACAATGCTCCGTGTCGAAGCCCATGGGAGCCATGTAAACGCGGGTAGTGACGACTACCCAGTCCACGATGTACCACAAGATGACGAACACCACCAGCAGTTCCGTCAGCAGGAAGAGGTTGGCGCGCCACTCGTTACGTATCTGTGTAAATAGTTTCTTTAGCATGGTGTTATACACATTATTATATATTATCATTCTGTCATGCGACGCGATGCCGCCTGCCTCAATGCGCTTTGCCCGCGATGGCCTCCACGATGCTCATGCGCGAAGCGCGCCAGGCAGGAAGTCCCGCACTGAGCAGGTTCATCACGAGGCAAAAGGCAAATGCCGCCAGGAATATCCACGGGGAGAGCAGCATTCCCGCTGTCAGCGTGGTTTCGCCCATCAGATAGGCGTTGGTGGAGTTGCCAAACAGGAAGCCGTTCAGCAAGAAGGTGGCGCCGTAGCTTAACAGCAGTCCCACCAGTCCGCCGACCAGCGTCACCAACAGGTTCTCCACCAGCACCTGCGTCATCAGCTCACCTTCCGTGGCGCCGAAAGCACGGCGCACACCAATCTCCGCCATGCGGCGGCGCATCCGCGAGAGGGTCATGCTGCTCAGGTTGATGGCGGGGACGATGAGCAGGATGAGGATGATGGCCACGTAGCGCAGCACGGTGCCCTGCATGTCGGGCTCCTCGGACCATTTGCGGTAGAGGTGGGTGAAGTGCGTGTCGGGCTGCCCCAGGTAGAAGACGCCGTAATCGGGCTGCGCATCGTTGTACCGCTGGCGCA
>CALUJK010000122.1 GCA_944320945.1 uncultured Bacteroides sp.
ATCTATCTCTCCGCAATGAACCAACATCGTTATTGCAATTCAGCCAACCGATACTCAATTTTTTCGACCCAAGCCATTTGCCGCTCAATCTTCTTTTCATACTTCACCCTCTTCGGACACACCGGCAATGGATTCTCCCGTCCATCTTTCGGTTTGATTTCGGAAGAATAGAGCAGCATATTCTGCGCCTTGGTTATTTTACTCTTGGCATTAGCTTTTGCCTTTTTCAGTTTTTCTACCGAAAGCCGAGTAATATCTACCGTTTCTTCGCTGTCATCGTCCGTCTTGGGCTGTTCCGGAGTTCTGGATTCTTCGATATCCGGTTCCGCCAATGCGGCATCCAGCTCCGCATCGGTTGGGAGCAAGCCATTCTCTTCATAGTTTCGTTTGATGGCGACCAATGCTTTCATGTTATCCGACAATGCCGCTATCCGGCGGACAAAGACCTTGCGCCTCCCGATGACCTCTTCGGCATTAGACTCCCCGAGTTCCGCTAAGTTCTTATGCAATATAGCCCGCTGCTTATAACGTTCGGCAAACGTATAAATCACCTTGGCTACCGACGGAGGATAAGCGGATTGCCCATCATCCGAAGCATCCTCGGCCGCAGTCACGATAGCTTCCACCTCTGCTTCGGATACACTTTCAGGTCTGCCGTCTTCACCAGGTACCGCATCTTCATCCAAGTCTACATTCTCAAACCTCGGATCCGATGGATTATACCAGACACGAATCAACTGCCGCATCTCATACTCCAACTTCTGACGGGTATGCGGACGCTCACCCGTCTTGGCCAATTTGGCGCATACCACCGGCTTATAGCCTGATTTGCCTAAAATTGACACACCCCTGGCATAGTCCCGTTTGGATGAATTCAGCCAGTTTATGCCTTCATTACGTGCCTCGATGTAAGATTGAGTTATTTCCATACACAGCTATTTTTGCGCAAAGATGTTGCGAAATTTATTGCGCTTATAGGACAAAAAATCCCGCCTCCTTTATCCGGAAACGGGATCGCACTTTTTATTGGGCTGTCAGGCCGTAGGTGATGCAGTCAAGATGTCCTCTGTATCCCCCTCATACACACATTTTCGCGGTGAAGTAAACGTATAATGCAACGTATTCTGATTGCGTGCGGTTGAACTGGCTCCCGTTGTGGAACCGTCACCGCTGGCCCGCAAGGCACCCCGACGCTTGTCACCCATCAGATACCAAGTGCCGTTGTTGTCCTGCACCAAGAAAAACATCTTCCTGCCTTTGGTTGCATTCTCGAATCCAAAGATCTTTTTACGCATCTTGGCACTGATGATGTTCAAGTCGTACAAATAGGATTCGCCTCCAGTCTCGCCCTGGTCTGTGATTTTAAATTCACTCACTTCATCCAAGAACTCCATCTTATACGCCCGGCAACCGGTTTTCATCACCAAGTCACCCTTCAGCGTCCCGGCTTCTTCTAACGTCAAGGCTGCCGCGTCCTTGGTCGGATAGTCCGGCCAAGTCGCTACATCTTCATGATACCCATAGATAACGGAGGGGACGATGCCCCCCATGTTATCCATATTACTGCAATCCATTGCCTCGTTGATGTCATCGAGGGCTATGCATATTTTAGGATCTGCTTCTGCCATAGTTGTATATCTTTAAAGTTATTATTCAGCCAACGTATAGGCTTGCGTGATGGTCTCGGTAGCCCCCTTTGCCGGTGTCTTCTTCACCGCAGCCGGTGTCGTATATCCTGCCGCTTCAGAAAATTCTACGGTGTACTCTGTCCCGCCAGCTACAGCCACGTACGTACCGGATTCGCGCCACATCTCTTCACCCTGAATGCGCCACTTGGCACCGTTGTTAATAGCTTCATCGGTAGAAATCGTGACTTGGATGTACCCAAATTCATTAGTACCCGCCGGATCCAGCGGACGGTCATTGACACAGAACTCCGATTTATGCACACTGACCACTTGGAAGCCGATGACATATTTGCCTGCCGCCGTAAACTTATAAGGATTCCCGCTGGAGAAGGGACGGATGGACTTAAAATCACTCTCCTTGTCGAACCCGTAGCAAACATTCTCTTTGGTCGTCAGCATCACGAACTGGCTGTTGTCCGGCAAGTTCGGGAGGCGCACCAATTCGCAACGATTGTTCGAACCTAACAGGTGCTGCGTGTCGCTGGTGTCCTCTTTCATGCCGATGATGATGGTGCCTTCATCCTTGCGCCAGTCATCATACATATCTCCCAGATCGTCGCTGATGAACATCTTGATGTTCCGTTTGCGCTTGAAAGTCTTCGGCATGTGACGCCACATCTCCAACAGTTTCTCACCAATATTGGCGCGGGTCAGTTCACCGGTGGCATATACATTGCCCTCTGTGCTGGAGATGTCGCCGACCTTCTTGCCATCTTCAAGGATGATGCCCAAGCCGTCGAACGCATCGGTAATATCCTTGTCCTCCGCATTGGCACTGTAACGAGCCGTGAAAATGGCAAATAACAAATCATTGGAAGCCAATTCATGACCGTGGTTAATCAGCCACAATTCAAAAGGATGCTCTTTGCGCAACGATCCAGGCACTTCGGCAATGTAAGTACGGCGATAACGTTCCGGCTCATCCGCCATCTCCATGACCACCGGACGGACAATCAAGCGACGAGGAACGATTTTCCCTTGGCTTTTGCCTGCCTCAAACGAACCGATGTACTTGCCCGACACGGTACCACCTTCGACTTTGCCCAGTTCGATAGAGTCCGTAATGCCCGGAATCGGCGTGAAATGTCTCAACACTTCGTTGGCATCGAGTTTATCGACCGCCTTCAGAATGTCCTTATGCTTCTTCACCGCTGTCAGCACAGCAGTAATGTCAATCGGTAATTTAAAATCCATACTCTTACAAGGTTTAAAGGTTCTTATTCATTTTCGTAATCGTTGATCGGGTCCTTGGCTATGTCCGCGAACTTATTTTCTTCATCCGTTACGGATGAAGTCGAAGTCGTAGTGCCCGGTATACGGCTGAGAATCTCACGGATCACCTGTACTTTGGCTTTATTGTCCGCTGCGTTTTTCACCTGGTCACTCAAGCTATCCAAGTCCGATAACAGATTAGACAACGACTGTTCTGTATCCGTCACCTTGCCGTTCAAACCTTGAATGGCCTCATTGAGGGCTTTTAAGTTCTCAGGCATCAGCACTATCTTTCCATCCTGTTCTTCAACCCCCTCTACCTGGAGGATTTGATTTACATTCACAAAATCTTTACGCATGGTTGTAGGTTTATTTGAATTGTTGGGTTTCGATTTAAAAAAGTCTTTGATTCCATCGATAATCTGTTCCGCCAATGAAGAAGGTTTGTCCTCTTGGATCACCGGAATCGGTAACCCTCTCGCATGGAAGCTATTGATGATTTCATCCGTCACCTTTGCCCGCTTATTCGTTCCGGGTATGATGACATCCACAAATCCCCAATCCTTCGCCTGTTCTGCCGGAATCCATTTGGATTCGGTCATCAACATAAGTACCTCCTTGACAGAACGGCCGGATTTATCCGCATATTTTTTCGCAATCATCAAGTCTATGGCTTCGGCATTTTGCTTATGGTTTTGCAGCTCTTTGATTTTATCTTCCAGTTGGTCGGCGTTCAACGCGCCATAGATGTCCACTCCTATGCTGCTTTTGTGAGCCAGCCACATGCCATCTTCGTGCATCTCAATCCGCTTAGCCCCAAAAGCCATCCAAGTAGCCGCTGAAGCGTTGAAACCGATAAACTCAACGGCCACATTTCCATGTTCGGCCAAAAGATTGCTGATAGCTACTGCTTCTGCCACATCTCCCCCATAGCTGCTCACTTTGAGGCGGACTGGTTTGCCTTGCGCTTTATCCAAATAATATTTCACGTAGTTCTTATCATACCAGTACTGGCTGATAGAGCCGAATAAGGTTATAACTATTTCATCCATCTTTGTCTTCATTAAATGATACGCAAAGAAAAGCGCAAAAAAAATGGCAGCTAAGGACATTAGCCGCCATCAGAAGGGGCTAAACCCCTTATTTGTCAAAGTTCAGAGTGACATCTCCTCAAAATCTGTCAGGAAAATAGTCGGCCGGTCTTGTATACATGAAAAGGAGAATGAGGTCTCATTCCGGGCAGCCGCTCCCTTGCCGGAAGTTCTGGTCGAATCGAAAATCATGAGTGCTTCTTCTTGCCCGCAAAAATGGATCTCCCCGTTGGAATCTTCGGCCACCACATACCATTGTCCTCTCTCCAGTTCTTCAATAACCGGATGGTTCCGTCCGCACAATTTGGGGATGACCCCTTCAATGGTCACTTCCCAGCTGTCACCCGCATCCCCGGTTGTTTTGTTTTCTGTATACACATAAGTATCATTGGCATACATCGGAAGGTCTATTATGTTGTCCCGTTGTTTCAGCTCAAGCATAATTGCTCAAATCAAATAATTAATCCGAAGACGCAAAAACGTACTTGGCGGAACGGCATACAAATGCAACAGTCCCCCGATATTGTCAGTATCCAATTGAATTGTTTTCATAAGCAGCCTTGCCTTTCTGGGAAATTGTCCCAAATGCCGACAACTTCCCCAAAATTATCTTATCTATATATGCAAAAATTGTCATATCGCCTGATGTATTTTTATACCCGTGTCGATTATACTCACGACGGATCGTGTCATAAGACCAGGTATCTTCATTGAACCCAAACTTTGACTGAAATTTCCGGATGGCTGTAGACAGAGGAACACCCAGGCATACATTGGTATCCAAGTAGAGGAACAGCATCTGTTTGATGCGTCGTTCCACCTTGGTACCAAAATTCACTGCCTCGGTATTGCTGATGCTCCAACCATAACGATAGAAGTCATCCCGGCGAATCTCAATGGGCACAACTGCCGTATATCGGAACAGATTCCGATACTTATTCTCATAGCGTCCCTGCTTGTCGATCCGATTCAAAAAATCCGCCTGTAACTCTTTGTCGCCGGAAAGATTCACGATTTCACTCCAGACCTCATCCGGCGCATTGAAGTTTGCCAATAAGAATTGTTTAACATAGGGCTTACATGGAAGCCAACAAACGAATCTATCTTTTCTCATAGTTAATTGATTTACTTACAAATATAGTAAAAATAAACAAGACTGACCAATGATTTTAGAAGAAGAAATCATTCGCGGGTGCATTGTTTTTATGCAATACACTTCTATCTTCAGCAGGCATATTTCTGCTTCTACATCTTCTACACTTTCTACAAATCTATAACATGTTAACAAACAGATATTTACAAAATATACCAATCCAAAATCCATACAAAAAACTGTCTACATTGTAGACGATTTGTAGAAAAGTGCACAAAAAATGCCTTTTTGTAGACAATTGTAGAAAAATGTAGAAGCCATTTTTATACATTAATTCATTGATTTACTGCATTGTAGAAGTTGTAGAAAGTGTAGAAAAGAAAAACGTCCCATTCCAGCGAATAAAAAACGGCAAAAGAAAGCCCCGACCTTTACAGGCCAGGGCATCCGATATTCCCATGATAAACAAGCATTTAAAACATAAATTTCTTATCCGTAGCAGTGTTGGTATGTGTTTGTTTGCTGGATGTTTCTTCTGTGAATTCCTCTTCAGGAGATATCACGGTCTCCATATTCAGATTAATATTATACGCCTCCATCAATGCAGTATAGTCAAAACATAATGCCTGTTTGGTTATGCTCTGCTTGTAGTACTTTTTTGTGGTACCCATGTCTATTTCTTTAGTCACCTCCACACCTTTTTGGATGACCTTAAACCGGACACTGTTTTGCACGCCCAAATATTCTTGACTGTTCTCCAAGTAAAAGTTGAGCGATTCGGTAGGCAGGGCGGAATCGCCCACCTGCTTGCTGTACTTTTTATATAGGGGAAAGATCCGATCGGTGCGCAAACGCAGGATGGGTTTCGGCGTGAGGAACTGGATTTCGCGGAGCTTATTCGTCTTCAACCGGTCCAGGTAATCGATGCGGAAGTCGCTCTCCAAGAATATTTCGCCATCTTGCTGCAAGTAGCTGACTACATTCCAGAAGTTGGCCAGCTCGTTGTTGCTCTTCGTCTCCCGGTTCTGACGCAAGATACCATCAACACAAATCTGTAACAGGTCCGAATAAGAAAAAGGAAAATCGATGACTGCCTCCAATGTACGGAAGGCGGCCAATGGAATGACCCAGTTACGCTGGATGCGGTCTTCTACCGTTTCGCCTCGCAGACGCAGGTTCAAGTCCTCCATGGCGGAACGGTAATTATCGGAGAAACCCGCCTCCATGCGCGAACGGTGGGAAAGCAGTTGGAGCGTGAGGTGCGACAACCCCAAATCGCGCACAGTCTTAAGATCGTCAAACGCCCGTTTCTCTTCGGTAGTAAATTCAGTTTTAGTAAAAGTCAAATAAATGAGGCGACTGAAGAGAGCAATGTCAATGGTCGGCATCTCCTGCCCGGAGAGGATGACACCACAGTCCACGCTGGTAATCTCGCGTTTTTTGTCGCGATCCATATTCATGCGACTGCGTCCTGTGCCATCCCACAAGCCTTTGAGGAACTCGCGCTTATCCAAGTCGATGCTGTTCTTGTACTCATCGATGTGCACTAGGGCGTTGGCACATTGCGCAACGGCATCACCCAGTGCAGCAATGGTAGCGTTCTGTATGTTTGGCGGTGTGTTCTTGATGATAAAGAACGACATGAGCGAATGCCCCAGTTCAGACTTACCGCTACCTTTGGGACCAAAAAGGTTCAGAATAGGAAAGCTCTTGGTCTGCCCGGCAATGATATCACGGAACAAAGCTGCCTGCAGGAAACAAAGTCCTACCTTGGCATTATCGCCGAAAACGCGAATCAGCTTGTCTGCAAAATCTCGCAGGCTGACATTATTATAATTAGTGCAGACAAACCGCCGTTCGAACTGGAAGAGTTTGGCATCGTCGCGATAGATGACGCTGCATCCGGGCAGGTAGAAGTTGCCGGATTTGAGCTGTACAATGCCATATTCATCCGTCGGGTGCCACTCCCCATCAAAACAACCGTTGCCAAAGGCAAAGAATCCCTGTTTTTGCCAGCCCAGTTGTGTCACCTCAAGTGCTGTCTCCGTCTGCTCATACAGGTAAGACTTTAGACGGGTCAGTTCTTTCTCCGTAGCATACCAGATATAGTTACCTAACCCTTCCACCTTGATCTTGAACTTCTGGAGCGATACTAAGTCCTCTTGTTTCATCTCGATGATTTCTTCTTTTTTCTTCTCATTCATGATGCGGTACAAGCGTTTCGGTAGCATCGAATCCTTGATATGGAACATAGGGGTCATGGTAAAGTTGCTCCACTGTGCCCATGACTTTTCACCTTGGGCATAGTAACCTCCGTTCATCTCCATGAATCCGTAGGTACCCAGCATGTCCACGTTCAGATTGGATCGCGTTTTCTTGGCACGGTTGGATTCCGCCACCTTTTTCGCCCGCTTCAACGCAGCAGTCCATGCCGGTTTGTCCGCATATCCGGTCAAAGAGAGTTCTTTGACATACATGCTTTCTTTTACTTCATCATTCACCAAGGCAAGCAGTGTACAGATACGGTTTACCGCTTCACCGCGTTCTTCGGTGGTCTTAACCTCTTGGAATGTATAGCGAGCGTACCACGTAATGAAATCCTCTTCTTTCAGTAAATCAAACTTCTGCCGTGCCGTGCAATAGCTGTCCGGATCCTGCTTCACATTGCTTTCACCTAAAGGTATCTCACGGATACTGACGGCTAACCCACATTGCATGGCGAGCTCGCCGTTCTTCAGGGCGTTGCGCGTGCCGGCTCCTAACTTCTCATCGCGTTCTAAATTGGGTGGGTCGGCATCCGGCAGGAAGCAGACGCGAGGTGCGTACTTCTTCAGCTGTTCCAGTTGCTCACGTGTCCATGCACCACCCAAGGGTGCTACCGCGTTATTGATTCGGATGCGTTGCAACTGCATGGCATCCGGCGCACCCTCTACCAGATAGAACTTGCCTTCTTTGGCTGCCTGCCGCACGGCGAAGTCAATGCCGAAGATTGATGTACGTTTATGGTAGATTTCATTTTCCGGCGGATTAAGATACTTCGCCGTATCTTCTTTGCCGGTC
>CALUJK010000123.1 GCA_944320945.1 uncultured Bacteroides sp.
GGTTCAGCAGGAAGAGGTACAGAGACTCCTTGATTTTCTGCTGGCGCTCGATGGAGAGCATCTGGCGCTGCTGCGTGGGGATGGAGGTCACACGGTTCTGGGCCTGCATCTCGCGGCTCTGGGCGTCGTTGCGCTTCACGTTCAGACTGACAATCATGTTGTCCACCGCGCGGATGATGGTCTGCTTCATGGTACGCAGTGAGTTGTTCAGCTCCTCCACCACGGGGTTGTTCTCGCTGCTGTCGTCAATGAGGCGGTCGCGCTTCAGCTTGGCAGCGTTGTAGAGGTTAATCTGGCTCTCGATGTTCATGTCGCTGATGCCGGTGTTGGCGGGAATCAGTTCAGTCTCCTTGGTGGGGTCGGTGAGGTACTCCTTGATGAAGTTGGCCAGGCGGAGCTGCGTCTCCAGTTCCAAGGCGCTGGAGTTGTACTTCTGCGACTCGCTCATGTACATGCCGGCGGCGGTGGAGATGTCGACGATCTGGTTGCGCTGCTTGAAGGACTCAAGGTCACTCTCCACGCTGCCCAGTTCGCGCTCGATGATGATGAGACGCTCGTTGATGAAGTCGGCGGTGTTGACAGCCACCTGGTTCTTGTCACGGATGGCCTCTTCGTTGTAGACGGTGATAAGCATGTTCAGCACATCCTCGGCACGGGTGGGCGAATTGTCCTTCAGCGCCAGAGTGAGGATGGAGGATTCTTCTTCCTCCTGCTGGATGCCGAGAGCGGCTTTATAGTAGTTGACAACGGACTCCAACGGGCGCTTCTGCACACGGACGGGACGGCCTATCCACGGACGGGTGTAGTAGTTGGTGGCCGTGGCCACGATGCGCAGGCCCGGAGCCACTTCCACGGTGTCATTCAGGGTGACGGTGCCACCCTTGGCGCCGGGAATGCCGGCGATATCCGTCAGGAGGACGGTGGATTTGTCACGGGGAGTTACGGTCAGTGCCAGACTCTGCTCGGGCGTAACATCAAGAAAACGCACCAATACCGGGGAACTGGTATAGAGCTCGTTGGTGCGCAGGCCTTCTTCTACCTGGTAGCTGATGTCGGCGTGCACGCGCTGGATGACTTCGCGCATGAGTTTCTTGGAACGGAATTGCAGAATTTCGTTGGCCACGTTCACCTTGTTGATGAAGTTATCGAAGCGGTCCAGTCCGGCCGTAGTGGCTTTGTTGGACGGGTCCTTGATGATGACGGTGGCCGAACGGAAATACACAAAGGGAGCGCGGGCATAGTTGTACCACGCAATGCCTCCGCATATCAGAATGGAAACAAGAAACCATTTCCATTTGGAAGCGAAATACAGAAGCAAATCCAAAAGGTTGATGCCTTGGTCGGGCTTGGTGTTGTTATTCATAAGTTTGATGAAGTAAGTTTATAGATAGTTCGGATGGCACACAGATGACACAGATGAGACAGATTTACACAGATTCTAAAGAACTTCGCCACAGAAAGAAGAGATAATCTGTGGTCATCTTGTGAAATCTGTGTTATCTGTGTGCCATTTTTATTTCGTTGCCCAGATAATGGAGCAGATGACTGACGCCAGTGACAGCAGCACAGTGACAACTTGCCAGCCGCGGTCCTCGCCGTCCTTCTTGCGGTACTTGGGTTCTACGTAAACAATGTCATTTTGCTGTAGGTAGAAGCAAGGGGAGTCAAAGACATCCATGCTGCGCAGGTCGTGCATGTACATCTGACGCTCGCCGTCCACTTCGCGGATGACGGCCACGCGATCCACACGGGCTTTCGAGGTAAGGTCGCCCGCCTTGGCAATGGCTTCCAGCAGGGTGACGCGGTCGCCCTCGACGGAGAACGTACCGTTATGCCCCACCGCACCCAGCACGGTGTACTTGAAATTGAGGAACTCGATGGAGACGAGCGGATCCTTCATGTAATTGCCCTCGGTGATGCGGTTCTTTATCATGTCTCTCACTTCGCTGACCTTCAACCCCTCCACATGCAGCTTGCCCAAGATGGGGAAGTCGATGTTGCCGTCCACGTCCACGCGGTAGCCTTTCTCGTTGACACGGGTAGTGGCGTCCGTCGTGACATTGCCATCGGAACCTACACGGAACGTGCCGCCGTAGATGTTGAACGGAATGGCCAGTTCGGGATTCTTGCAACTGACGGTGATGCTGAGACGGTCATCGCAATGGACAACGGCCTCATACTTAATGTCAACAGGATATTTCACTTCGGTCTGCATATCTTGCAGGTAAACGAATTTCTTCCGCGATGCGCAGGAAGTCAGCAAGAGTAGGGCAAGCAAAGTTGCCCACAGAATAGGTTTGTTCATTTGCTTATAATAATTAAGTGTTTTTGTATTCAGTTGACGAGTTAACGAGTTAACAAGACCACAAGGCTGTAGGGAGTTAACGAGTTTACTAGTAAACAAGACCACAAGGCATGTCCTTGTTGCCTCGTTAACTTGTCCCCTTGTTAACTTAATGATGAATGACACAGCCGTGCCGCTTCCTCGTCCGGCAGGCACTCCAGCACGCCAACGGTGACCAGTGCGGTGAGGCGGGTCAGGGTGTCATACAGGGCGTTGCGAAGCCGGTGGTCGGCAGCTATCACGGAACAGCCGGGATAGAGGGTGACAAAGGCATCGACTTCCTCCCGCCGGTAGAAACGGTTCGCCGGAGCCTGGCTCAGACGAACCATACCACCGATGGGAAAAGCAACATTATTATAACAAGGAGTCTTTCCACTCCACGGAGTGCCATAAGCCAAGGCGCGGTTGCCAACGATGCGCACGACAGGATTGTCGTCGTTCAGCAAGGTGCAACCGGGGATGTGACGCAACCACAAGGCGGAATGCGTGCTTTTGCCCGTGCCGCTCTTCCCCATGAAGAGGTAGGCACGGCCGTCGCAATGGACGGCGGAGGCATGAATGGAGACGGCGTCCCGGCAGAGCACAGCCTGTGCGTAGGTGATGCGCAGCAGAGAAGAGAGCGCATAGCCCGCTCCCCGTGCCTCCCAGCAGATGCCGGCAGTGGCGGCGGAAAAATCCGGACGCGCCACCATGCAGTGGGTGGTACCGTAACAGGTGACTTCCACGCGATAGCCGTCGGCAAGGGCGTAGAGACAGACATGTCCCATGTCGTTGTCTGTCTCTTCCAGCAGAGTCTGCTGTCCGGCGGTTGCCGGCATCTCCGCTGCCGGCAGGGCGATGAAGTCGAAAAGCCGGTCGGGCAAGTCGGCTACATCTCCTTCCATGCGGAAAGTTCGGAAAGAAGGCAGCAGTCTGTCTGCCTCCAGTCCGCCGGGCAGATGTACCGTAAACGGGAAATCTGCGACGCAGAAATTTGTTATTTTTAATTCTTCATTCTTCATTTAATCTGCCCTTTCATCAAATCCGCAAAAATCCAGAAAGCCTCCTTCGGCGCATAACGAAAAGCAAAGCGGATATTCCGTCGGAAAGAATGAGCCGTCTGCCACTTGCGCCTCCACACAGAACCATCGGAACGGACATGACCGGAACGGTGCTGCCCGAAATTTCCGCCCTGCCAGACAATGTCGGCAAGAGGCTGCGAAGTGGGCGCCTGTGCCGGATAAGGCAGGCACTCGGCAGGAAGTCCAAGGACCTCCACCAGAAAGGCGTGAAGCAAGGAGCACCACTGCCCTATCCCCAACTTCCGGCAAATCTTTTTCATCTCGTCGGGGTCTATCTCGGTGTGCAGCCGGTGGCAGGCACGTGCCATGTCGCACAACTGGCGCAGGCCGATGCCCCAGCCAAGGGCATGCTTCAATATATGCAGGTTGAGCAACAGCAGATTGATGAAAGGCGATGGCACGGTGACAAGCACCTCGGAGGCCGGCGACAACGCCACGCTGTGATACCCCCAACGACGCTCCAAATCGCCTGCACGGGTTTGCAGGAATGGGTTGTACAAGTCGAACAGGCGCAAGTGGTGTTCCACCTCGATGCCCTGCCAATAGTAACTGATGCTGCGGTCTGCCATGTGTCTCACACGTATGCCCTGCTGCTCTATGCAGCGAAGGGCTGCCTGCCACGAGGAACGGTCGTTAAAATAGAAATCGATGTCACCGCACTCGCGCAGCAAGGGTTGCTCGTACAGCCTTGCGACGCCCTGCCCTTTCTGCAAAATGGGGCGCAGGCCTCGGGAGGTGAAGAGCGAATAGAGCTGAAGCAGTGTCCGGTTCATCTGCCGGTTTTTCCGCTCAATGGCGTCGGCTTCGGCCGTCCAGCGGATTAACAGGTGCTCCGGGGGCAGAAGTTCGTCCGGCAGGTAGTGCAGTCCCCGGAAGACAATGCCGGTGACCGTCTGCTGACGGGTCATGCGGAACAATGCCTGCCATGCCTCATCGGACAAAGGAAAAGCGGAAAGGCGGTCTATCGGCTGTTCCCACAGGCCGGCTCTGAGAAGCGTAAGCAGGGATGTACGTAGGTGGTCGGACATGAGTGCGTTTTCTCTGTTCGGGTCGTCGGTCGGTCAGCGTATCAGTCCGTATGACTGCCATTCGGCCAACTGCTGTTCTACATCGCGAAGAGCAGCAGTTTTATCTACGGCGTAGATCTCGCAAAGACGGTCGGCCAGTTCATCGGCGGTAAGGTCGGCGCTTTCAAGTTGCTGCCACATCCAAGCGGCTGTTTTGTTCAGGCTGTAGACATTGCTCATGTTCACATTATCGGAACATGCTTCTACAATCATGTATTGCTTGCCGATTTTTCGGAGTTGTAATCCTTGTTTGGAACGCATAAGGTTTTAATTTAATGAAGAATTAAGAAATAAGTTCTTCTTTATTTAGATCTTTTTTCCTGAAAGTATAGAAAAGATCGTCAGGAATATGATTTTGAAATCCAGCCACAAGGAGCGTTCGCGCATATACTTCAAATCCATCCTCAACCGCTCCAGCATCTTCTCCATCGTATCCGTATAGCCGTTGTAGAGCGTGGCGGGCGAAAACAGACCGGGACGCAACTGGTACAACAACTCGTAATTGGCATTGATTGCCATAATCTTATCCACAAAAAACTTGCGCTCCGGACGCGGGCCTACAAAACTCATCTCGCCCTTGAGCACGTTCCACAACTGGGGAAGTTCATCCAAATGGTGCTCACGCAGGAATCGTCCCACTTTGGTCAGCCGTTTGTCGCTCTTCTGGCACAGTCTCGGTGTGCCGTCGGCCTCCGATGTCGTCGTCATGGAACGGAATTTATACAGGGTAAACGGCTTACCGCCGTAACCGATGCGCTCTTGTTTGAAAATGACGGGACCACCGTCCTCACGCTTGATGAGCCAACCGACCACTGCAAATATAGGCAACGAAACGAGCAGCCCCAGCAGACTACCCACCACATCGAGACAGCGCTTCACCCCACAGGCGACAGGTGACATGCCATCGTGCAGTCCGTAGTTTTCATCTTCTATTACTCCCATTTCCAATGCCTTTGAAATGACTTTCGTTTTTTCACTTTTCATTTTCATATATGTTTAAGCATTTTTCTATCATTCGCTCTTTGGTGAACAGGTCGCGGTAACGCTGACCTGCACCGACGGCATATTTCCGGTAAGTGGCATCGTCCTCCACCAGCATCTCGATGGCTTGGGCCAGTTCCTTTGCATCGCCCGGAGTGACGTTGATGCCCGACACACCATGCGCATTGACCCATGACACGCCCGACTGTGGAATGTTGGTAGCTACCACGGGTTTACCGCAGGACATAGCCTCTATCTGCACAATGCCGAAGGCTTCCGTCTTCTGCACACTGCTCAGGCAAAAGACATCACAAGCGCCGTAATAGGTGGGCAGGTCTTCATCGCTGACACGGCCGAGAAGTGTGACTTTACCGGTCAGTCCCAGTTCGTCTATCTGGTGCAGCAGGTTCTCTTTCAGTGCACCGGTACCACCAATCAGCACGACGTAATCATCTCCCAGGTAGCGGGCGGCTTCCACCAAGAAACAATAACCTTTGTAAGCCACCAGGCGACCCAGCGAGAAAACAATCTTCTTGCCCGGATAGCGCTCCTTGAGTGCCAACACCCGCTCAGGCACAGGCTGCACGGCCTCCACGCCGATGGGCAGACAGATGGTCTTGTTCTGCACCCGCTTCAGGAATGGGGACTCAGCCAGATAGACCGGCGTAGTGCCCACAATTCTGTCAGCACGGCGCAACAGCCACTGTTGTAACGGCTGGTAGAACTTCAGCAGCAGTTTCTGCTTCTGGATGTCGCTGTGCCAGTGAAGAATCACCCTTCCCTTGTAGCCCGACAGAAACAACGCCAGACAAGCCATCGGGTCCGGATGATGCACGTGGATAATGTCATACTGCCTGCACCTTTTGCGCAAGGCGAAAATCATAGCCGGAGAAATCATGGTGGCACAAGCCTTCAGCCACGTCCGGCAGCAGATGAGCCGGGCAAAATCGTTGACGGGCAGTGTGCGGCTCTCTCCCTCGCAGGCGGCGCAGAGCATGTCGCAATGTACTTGCCTCTCGGAAAGTCCCATCATCAATTCGTATGCTACTTTCTCTACTCCCCCACGTATCGGGTAGAATTTGCCCAGTTGTAGCACTCTTAAGTTTTTCATTGTTTTGTATATAACCTTATCTTGCTAACATGTTCCGGTTTATCAGCTCTTCATACAGGCGGATATAATCTGCATAACGGTCTTCCTTGTTGAAGTGCTTCAACGCGTATTCGCGGCACGGAGCCACATAGCCGGACTTGCCACGCCGTATGATAGTGCGAACCGCTTCCAGCAAGCCGTGCACATCGCCCTGCTCCACAATGAAGCCGGTGGATGGAGTGACTGCCTCGATACTGCCTCCGGTGCGATAGGTGACAACCGGGGTGCCACAGGCGATGGCCTCCAGATTGACCGTCGGGTAATTGTCCTGCCAAGTGGGGTTGACAAAGGCCGTCGCGTATGAATACAGTTCGGCCAACTGGTGCATGTTCTCCGTACGACTGATGGCGATGATGTTCTGCGGCAACTTTTTCTTCTCTTCGGGCTTGATGCCGACAAGGACGATTGCCTCGTCTTTATTCAGCAGGCCGGCCATTTGGATGAAGTCGTCCAAGCCTTTCTCCCGGCTCCAGATGCTGGCCACACCCAGTATGACGTGTTTTCCGGTCAGACCGTATTTCGCAATCACACTTTGCGGAGGACATACGTGGAATATCTCCGTGTTGATGCCGTTATGAATGACACGGATGTCGTAATCCCAGAAGAAGGATTGCTGCATCTCGCTCCGTATCCATTCGGAAACCGCCACAAGCGTCAGGCGGTCATGAGGCAGAGAGGTGAAAGCGTTTTTCTTATCTATATAATTCTGTCTGCTTCTGTCGAAAAGCCAGCTCGCCGGGAACTCTTTCCGCTGCGGGCAATGGTGACAACCGGTCTGCCATTTCCGGCACTGCACGTAGGAGTAGTAATAGCAGTGGCCGGTGTAGAGCCAGCAATCGTGTATCGTCCACACCACCGGAATGCCTTTGGCGGACAGATAGTCGAACAGGACTTTGTAGTTCAGGAAATAACCATGAATGTTATGTATATGAATAATGTCGGGACAGATGTTTTCTATCTGCCGGATGAATTGCCGTGTAGCTCCCGCCGAGGCCAGTCCGTGACGGTCGAACAGGCGCGTTTCCACGCCGTGCCACGCCGTACTCCATCGCCCGCCCACCGGAACGATTTCGGAGCGGCAGGGCTTGATGCCGTCACGGCCACGACTGTAGGCGATGTAGCTCTCCCAGCCGTTGCCGATGGCCAGTTCTCCTATCTCCTGCATGATGCGTCCCGTCGAGGTAGAGACACGCAGCACTGGATTTATCTGAAGTAGTTTTTTCATTGTTTCACTAAGGAAGTGAACAGATGGGTCCATTGGGACATGACCGCTTCTTCGGAATAGGTTGAAACAATCTGACGGGCGTTTGCCGACAATCTTTTCCGGTAAACCTCATCGTCCATCACCTGCATCATGGCATCCGCCAATCCTTGAATGTCACCGTTGGGCACCAAAAGGCCGTTTTCACCGGGACGGATAATGTCCTTAGGTCCGCACTTGAAATCGAACGTGACGACGGGCAGGCCACAGGTCATCGCTTCAATCATCACCATGGGAAAGCCTTCGTAATTGGAACTCATGACCAGCAAGGAACTGTTGACATATTCACGCCCGATATGGTGAGTGGGGGCGTTTAGACGGGTGGTGTCATTCAGTTTCTTTTCATCTATCAACTGTTGCAGCATGTCGCGCCACTCACCCTGTCCGAAGATGTCGAGGTGCCAGTCTGCCCGTTTTCCGTCTTTTTGTACCATCTCCCATGCCCGGATGAGGCGGTCAAAACCTTTCTGATAGTCCAGCCGTCCTACGGCAATCACCCGATGCTTGGTAACGTCGGAGTAGTCTTGGCTAAGGTTCATGGCTGCGTTGGGAATCACTTCTATGTTGGGCAGATTTCCCCAATAGCCTTTGTCCTCGCGTGTCAGCACTACAAACTTGTCGAACTGGCGGACAATCTTTTCGTCTTGTCGGGTCCTCCATCGGTCTATCAGTCCCAGCAGGCCGCTTCGCCCGTACTGCAAACGGAAGAACTTGCAGTAATGAAGCTCCAACACTTTCTTACTGCCGTCCTTGATGTGCGGGATGAAAGATGATTCGGATGGATACAGGGAGATGACGATGTCGGCTTGTTCTTTACTCAATAATGCTGTAAGTTGTTTCTTATGCTTTTTACGACGCTTTAAATATCCTGTGATTTTACCTATCGGATTTTTTGTGTTATCATCTGAATAATTAATATTCAAATCCACCATCCGGATCTCTTTTGGAAACGTATAAAAAAAAGGGCGCCCCTTTTGGTCTGTTGTAACCACCAATATCTCCCAATTAAACCGTCTTACCAAATAAGTGACCTTATTAGCTAAAACGCGCTCCATCCCGCCTGGATTGCAAACCGAATGCGTGCAATAAATCAGTTTCATGATTCTTTTAAAGAAATGCGTTTCATATACGCCTCATTCTCCTCTTGACTGACGCAAAGAAATAAAGCAAAGACAAGAAAAAGATCCGATGATACTTTAAACCACACAATGTAGTTTAAGAACAATACAGCAACAAACAATAACCATTGATTCGGAAAATGATTTTTGCAAATCCAAGCAGCTTTACACATATAAAAAGCAAAAGCCAGCATCCCAATGAGACCAAAATAAAAAATAAATCGTAAATACCCCACATCAGTATGCTCCCCTCCCCAATAATGAGCTATATAAGTAGGATCTATTTTATCTGGCTTATCAAAATACCCATCTCCTATAATCCATGTCTTCAGTTCACTGGGAAATATATACATATCCTTTAATATTTCATTAGAACTGACTTCCCACCGGCCTTTTTCCCATAAACTAAAAAAACCTTCAAAACCAAATCTAATATTATTATATACCTCTATATTAGTATGATACAAATACACAACGGCCAGTAAAAAGAAAGCTGAAATTGATAAAAAATACGGCATAAATGATTTAATATTTTCTTTATTACCTTTCGAAAATATGTTCACCATTATCCAATAACTCAATGCTGCTATGATACCTATAGATGTTGTCCGTCCAATCATACAGCCAATTACAGAAATAATCCAAAATGCGATACCACTTCCAATTACCCAATAAACGGATTGCTTTTTACATGAATTTACTACAAAATAAGCAATCATCAAAAGAACAGCAGCAAAACGCATTCCAGCTACATCCAAGCTGGCTCCTATACCATACAAACGCCCTTTCACTTTCCCCATAAATCCTTCACTCGCCAGAAAGCTATCTACAAATTGTTTGAGATAAGGAAATTGCCCCATCGCAAAGGCTATGATACACTGTGTTACACAAACCGCAATCAAATAATAACATACCAGCTGTATAGAAACTTGTCCATGTACCCATTTGATCAATCTTGTAACCGTATAAGCCCCTCCAAGCCAAACCCACATGGAAATAATATAAGTGGCATATGTATAATCCGGTGTATCATTATAAGTTATTGATATTAATCCAATTACAGAAACGACTATTCCCCATATTGATAATTGAAACCAATCTTTATTGATCAAAGCATTTCGTTCCCGAGCAAGATTTATCCCCAAAATGACAAGTCCACAAGCTGCCATTATCATCTTCGTATTTACACCCGGAAGAAATGCGAACTCGAAAGGGAAAAAGTAAAAACTGGTAACAACTACCGTAAAGATGATTGCTAATACTTTCAGCATATTCATTTACTTATATATAACCCCATAAACCAATCGATTTATCAGCCAATAATAACCTCGTACAATCCCAAACCACCCTTTCCATGCACACCACTGCAACATACGACTTCGTAAAGAGACATATTTATTCTGCAAGATATAGCAGTTCGCTTCCGGATACCATTCCGTCCAAAGTTGATACCATCCTTTATTCCCATCACTAATCAAAAAAGGAAACTTTGCCTCCAATTTCAAAAAAGCGATTTCCTTTTCCATTGTAGAACCATACTTCTCCTTCAAAAATTTTACTATCCGTTGTACATTATATCTCAAGTCCTCTAAATGTTTCGCTGAATAAGTTTGGCTAAAAGCGTGAGCATTGATTTTCACATAATGATAAAACGCTTTCGGTACATAGCATACTTTCTGTGCATAAGCAAATAACATCATCATGGTCATATCCTCCCCCATTCCAAAACCGGAAGGAAAAGTAATTTTATTATCTACATACAAACACCGTTTTACCAACTTATTCCATACATTGAATTTCATTGCACCTCCCAACATAGCTCGCAAAGCCTCATTTGCCGTCAAATAGGCTGGTTGCTTCATATAGCGTTCATTTTGTGCAAAAGAAAGATACCAATCACACCAAACAATATCTGCATCTTCTTCCTTAGCAGTCCGATAAAGCATCTCCAACATATCTTTCTCTACATAATCATCGCTATCGCAATGAAATATATATTCACCTTTTGCTACTTCCAACCCACTATTCCTGGCAGCAGGTAATCCCCTATTTATTGCATGCGTTATTATCTTTACCTGATCTTTACGTTCCGGATATTGTTCCAAACATTTTTTTAATACCGAAATACTATTATCTGGAGACGCATCGTCCACAAAAACATATTCTACACCTTCTATCAATGTTTGTTCAAATAATGAACGAACACAACGTTCGATAAAGAGTTGAACACGATAAATAGGGACAATTACAGAAATCACTATCTCTCCTATCCTCTCATTTAACAAGCCCTCTCCTCCCATATACAAAATATCGAACTAATATTTTTATTCGTTTCCACAGTGAAAGCTGATCCAACTCACTTAACTTACCATAAAAGAAATCGAAATAGTACTTTTCATCAAAGAAAGGCGACTTACGATAATATTCCCACCAAATATCAAAGTTTACGCAATACCCTTTCCAAGGTTTCTGTCCATTATAATGAACAATCCCTACGTCCATCGCGTCTTGTATATCTTCTTCTTTCCAATAATCATATAAAGCAGTTCGGTTGTTCAATGCTAACTCAAAGAAATAGGTTGTCAGGCAAAAAGCAGGTTTCATGTATGAGATACGACCTTGACACACAATATTCAGTACATCCAAATCTTGAAAGCGGAATTTATTCCTAGCCAAATCTTTAAATCTGCTAACAACATTTTCTTCTCTTATCTTTTTTGAATTTATAATAATGTTTCCCGCGTATATCACACCTTCAATATCAACTCTCCCCAATTTAGTATAATACTCTTTCATATTTGGAATGAAAGGAATTAAAGCATTGACCCCGGCCACATAACAGTTTGTCAAATCAATTTCATTATATATTTCAGACAAATCTGATCGGAATATAACATCAACATCTGAATATATAATTTTGTCATACTCCGAAACTAATTCCGGTATCAACAACCTATAATAGGTTGGAGTTGTAATCCCCCTAATCTCAAATGCATGGTCAAATGTTTCATCCACTTCCCGATACTGAATCCTACAATTCGGATAATATTGGGGTAATCGATTTAATTGTTCTTGTCTTAACCTTTTTTTTGCCGAATACAGAATAAAAATATCATAAAACGTATCTTTATGGGCATGCATCATTAAAGATGATATACAAACACAAGCCGGCAAAATCAAATTATTATCGAACGCAAAAACGACAGGAACAGTTTTCATTTTTTAGTGTAAAATCTTTTTATAATAAGATATCAGTTCTTGTACACTATTCGCACGATCAAACATTCTACTTATTTCTAAAGATTTTTGTCCGTATGTGGTTCTCAAATCTTTGTTTAATAGTTTGCGAATTGCTAATGCTAATTGTTCAACATTACCTTTTTCGAACAATTCTCCATTTCTTTTGGGGACACAGACTTCTGGAATACCACCTACTTCTGCACCAATAACCGGAATACCATATAATAGAGCTTCCATAATGCTTAATGAGATAGCCTCTGTTCTAGATGATTGGATATAAACATCAGTAAAGTACAAAAAATCATCTACGTCATTCCTTATGCCCACAGAAATAAAATCATCTTTCACTTGTAACTCTTCTATAATCTTCTGAAATTTTTCATGTTCAGATTCACATAAGCCTATAATTATTACTTTAAATGGAGGCAAACTATTTTCTTTCTTTAATATCGAAATAGCTTGTGCCAATAAATCAAATCCTTTGACATCTATATCGAATCCTATCGAAGTAAAGACTAATTCATCTTTAGTAATTGCCAATTCATTGCGTAAATTGTAATTACTTATTTTTTCTTTAGCGACACCTAAATAATGAACAATAAAATGACTACTATTTCCAATTTTTTTGATCATACCATCTTTCACCGCTTTACTAACAGAGAGAATTCCATCCAAAGAGTTATAACAGATTTTTGTTAATAAAAGCCATCCGATACCATGATAAAGGAATTCACAATGTTGTGTCAATACCTGTTTTGTTCTCGGAAATAAAATTTTTACAATTAAAAATAGGAAGAAGGGCAAAAAGCCCAAATGATAATGAACAATATCCGGCTTTTCCTTCTTTATGACTTTATATACTTGAAACACTCTCTTTAAAAGATTTCCTTGAACCGTGTATAGCCTCGCATCTAAACTTTCTAAGTCTTTCAAATATTCTTGAGAACTAGGAAAATCGTTATACACGATAGACAAATCAACTCCTTGTTTCAACAATTCTATTGTATACTTTTCAAATCCTCCGTATTTTAAAGAATAAAAACCAGCTATATATAAAACTTTCATATACCGATATTATGACAATGGATATTCACGTGCAAAACGAGCACTCTTTTTAAATATCGAAACTACTCGCACAAACATTACTGACATCACATAAACAATTTTACTGTATTTGTACTTATGTAATCGTGTGAAAAACGTTTCATAATTTCCTTCTCTATAATCCATTTGATATGCAAACTTGAAATAATCTGCAAAAATAGTTTTAGGTAATAAATCTTTTAAAACAAACAAACGTTCCTTGTCACAAATCTCAAGATCGCTACTTAGTCCTTGTTCTTCAAAAAGAGTTATAGGTTTCTCCACTTTTTTGCATGTACCTCCATTCAACGCAAGAACTTGAAGAAAAAACTTCCAATCAGAAACAATTTTCAACGTCTCATCGTATTTGAAAGTCTGAAATAGGCTTCTTTTAATGAAAGATGCAGGATGAGGTATCGGGCTCAATTTAAAAAAATCCAATAAAGTAAGTGGTAAATGAATATCTGTATAACCAAACTTTCCGGATGGATAACATTGTAATAATCCAAATACCACATCCTCACCAGATATAAGTTCATGAGATATATCTTCCAAAATCGTATTACAGATTAAACTATCACCCGAATTCAGAAATAAGCAATAATCTCCTGTTGCTCTTTCTACACCTTTATTCATCGCATGATAAATTCCCCTATCTGGTTCACTCACCCAATATGTAATCTTATTTTCATGTTCCTTAATCACATCCACACTACCATCCGTAGATCCACCATCTATAACAATATATTCAATATTACAATAACTTTGTGTGACAACACTAGTAATGGTTTTCAATAGGCCATCCCGATTATTGTAATTTATAGTTACAATAGAAATAGTTATAATTTTATCTGTATATTCCAACATGATTTTTTATTTTACGGATAAACCTTATCATTCTTATATAAAGAAAAGGGAATAAAGATATCATACGCTCTATATATATCAAATAGAGATACTTCTTATACTTATTTTTTAATAACGACACATATTTTGGATAGCAATAAAAACCATGTTTCAACAATCCTGCCAATACTATTTTTTCCCAAAAAATTTTTCTTTGAAAATCCATTGAAAAAATATAGTCTCTGATAACATTATTAACAGGGAAACTCAAACTACGACAATTCTCCGAATAAATCATCACATATTCAGAAACATATGCAATTTTATATTCACGCATAATTTCAAACCAAAACTTGACATCTTCATATCTATGTAATGTTTCATCAAAAAGAACATCCTTTACTGTTGAAATATGTAACAGTGTATTCCCTGCTCTAAGATAACAAGTCATAAAATACCACGACCGAAAATTATTCTTTACAATACGGTTTCTTCCCTCACATTGACCATATCTCTTATTATCTTTCTCTACATAAAAGTTAGCCACACTAACCCTTGTCTTATTTTTTAATGCTGTATTAAGTAATATATTTAATGCATCAGGTAAGAAATAATCATCTGCATCAAGAAAAATAATCCATTCTCCTTGAGCTTTTCTTATTCCCAGATTTCTCGCAGAAGATACCCCACCATTCTCTTTGTAATAAGAACGAATTCTTGTATCTGAATTAAAAGAATCTATAATTAAGCTACTATTATCAGTAGAACCATCATTAATTAGTATCAATTCCCAATCTTCAAACGATTGATTTAAAACAGAATCTATACATCTTCTTATTTGGTGTTCCTTATTATAGACAGGGACAATCACCGAAATCAAAGCCATAATTATTCTATTTAATAAGGATCCTATTAAAATTTCCCACAAATAACAGATAATACAAATCCACAATTGACATCTGAACTTATCGTTTTAAACTTATTTCTTTTGAAAATAAGTTTAAATCTATTCTGAATAGATTGCTTGTACGACATAGCCAATCTGGTAAGCTCTAAATTTTCCGGAAGCATCTTCTCTTTATAATAAGTAAATAAAGAAGCTGATAAATTAGAACAAAGACTATTATTCTTATGAAATAACCAATTCTTTAATTTCTCAACCTTTGTCATACGTTTACTTCCAATAACATTCATTGCGTGTTGTCTGTATCTTACCAGAGGCTCTGCATAATAAGTTACATTTCCAGACAAAGCTAAACAAACGCAATACATCCACCAATCATGTAAAACCAAAGCTGGTGGCATTCCTTTAAGACACTCAAACAATAATCTCTTATTAAATACTTGTGTACATCCTACAGAGGGATTCATTACTAGTGCCTCTCCAAACGAATGTTTGAAACGAATAGCTTCTGTTGAAATTGCATTATTAGAACTATCTACTTTTTGAAATTGACTAAAAAATAAGTTGGGCATTTTATCATCCTGCAACGCTAAAGCTTCTGAAGCTATTTTCAATTTATCCAATTCCCATATGTCATCCTGATCCGAAAAAGCATAACAATCAGCCGAAGGAAACATATCCAATGCTTTTTCCATCAGCCATCTGAAACTTGCTGCACACCCAATATTATTACCCTTAAATAAGTATATTTTTTGAGGGTACATTGCTTGATAATCCCCTATAATAGCATTTGTTCTATCTAAACTTCCATCATCCCGAATTAAAAGAATCACATTTACATCCTTTTGTTGTAAGATACTATCTAATTGTTCTGTAAGATATCTTTCTCCATTATAGGTGGACAATAATACAATCACAGTAATTGTAGGTTTCATATTTCAGTCTATTTTTTACAATCCGCCAAAACGTTCTTCTTTCTCTCTGAATGTTTCACTAATACAAATCACCTGCAAAATACTATGTTCAACATAATTTTCGTATTCCCGTCGAACTACATCGTCGCTTTCAGCATATACCCCCATCTTCCAGCCTGACTAGGAATGTAAAACATTCAAAAACGAAAATGCCTTTTGTCTTTCCCTTTCCAATATTCGATTTACCCGTTCCCATTGAATTGGTCGATCTACTAAGGTTTCTATTGGTTCTGAAAGTAAAAGACGATCTTCCAACTGAAACAAAGTCAATAATGAACGAAACCGCGCCATACCTCTTTCCGGATTACCTATTGCAATAAACGGTTTGTTAAAAAGAATAGAGAACACACAGCCATGAAATGAATCAGTCAATACAAATTTAGCATCTCGAAAACCAGCAATCCAACATTCAACTGGCAGTTGTATGCGCTTTTCAAAATGTACATCCTTATCCACATTGGGATTATTGGCATAAAAAGTTGTCCAGGCTTTCTTGTCGGATAAGATTTTACTCAATTGATGTTTTTCCTGAGTCTCGTCCAAAAAATAACAAAACAATTCGCCTTGATGCTTGGGAGCATTCTTCACGCCCTCTAATAACAAATAGTCTTCTTTTGACAGCAATAAAGTCGGATCTAACAAGTGAACAGCCTTTGTTTGGAAATGTTCTTTACACAACTGAACAGCAGATGCTTCGCGAACCGATACAGCATCAAACTGTTTCAGTAAAGCAGCACATTCTTGTGTTTCTTCCCATGTATATTCCCATACATCCGTACCGAAAGAAGCTGCATAAACTATACGTTTAATGTGTATCCAATCTTTTGCAAACTTCAAATAAGCATTGGCAATCGGCTGAAAATAGGCTGGACGCCAAATTTGGTCACTGCCGACAACGATAGCATCAAAATCATATTCTTGTAAGCAAGAGAAGTCGTTGACATTCAGTCTATGAATATATTGTCGGATAAAAGGTAATGTATATTGACCGATTATTTCAGTTTCTGTCTTTCCACCATAAAATTTCGACTCTCGTTTCAACAGATAATGTTTTATCCACCGTTTAATTAAAAGCTGCAATTGAAATTTTTTCGAAATTGAACAAGTTATTAATGATACATTATGCCCCATCCGTTCCAATACGGTCTGCAAAGCATAACATTGCAAGATACCCCCGAAATTGTGATGCAAGGGCAATGTCAGAATAGCTATTTTCATATTCCTATTTTTCTATACAAGAATCGATATATACGCTTATCAAACCGATGGCTCTTACAAGTTTCCCATGCATCCTGAAAATTCTTTTTCCGGTTCAATTGGCGAAAAAAGAATTCCCGGTAAACCGGAATTTTCACAGGCTCCAACATACTAAAATTCTTTTTTAATGCAGCTTCATAAGCAACCTCGCTTTTATCATACTCTAAACATACTAATGCCTGTTGCCCTTTCTCAGAAAAAGCTAATACCAAACTTGTACCTTTATCATCATCACACTCTGGCAATATTTGTTCGATCCCCCAAAAATCTGCTATAGTAATGTCGCTTTCTGACTTTCCTCCTTTAACCGGACAAGCATAGCAAGAGGGACGCAAATACAAGTTATGCAGGAAACCTTTCAAGAAAAGATTTTCATAAAAGGGCATACGAGAGCAAAAACTGTATTTTTCCCCGCTTTCGTTAATCGTGGAAAGAGTGAGAGCAAAACTGTATTTTTTCCAGCCTAACCTCTTATCCCTGAAAGAAATACCCTCTACGCGGACATCTTTCTCATGAATGGGATGAGACAAAACTGTATTTTTTCGATCGCACTGACGTGCGATTTCTTCTTTTAAATATTGTTTCCAAACCTTTGGACTCGGGACACCATGACATACTAAATCTACAGTCAAAAGATTATCGTATTCTTTTCTAAGATATTTCTTCAAACCAGCTATCTGACAAGGCGTCCCAGAAAACAGGACCTTTCTCCCTGCATTCAGAAAATTCTTGGCTTGTACATAACAGTCTCCTATCCTGCTTTGTACATACTTTGAACCTCGAAAAACCGAAAGGCCGGCCTTTGTTTCTGTGTAATCATGAATGACTTCCCAATTTTCATCGAAACGTACACCAAATACGACCCCATTTTCATCAATCACCTTTTCTGCCAATAATGTAAAAATTCCACCGGACGAACTTGACAATCTTATATTCTCATCCTGATTCTTAGCTGCATAAACTTTTAACGGTTGTCTCTCAACACCTTGATGTAATACCGGGCACACCTTTTCACACAAACCGCAATCAACACAAAAGGAATCATCCACTACCGGATAAAGAAAACCTTCTTCGTCTTCTTTCATTGTGATACATTGCTTCGGACAAACAGACAGACAAGCGGTACAACCACAACAATAAGATTTATCTATTATCCGTATCACCTTGCCCTCCATCTATTCGTAACGGCATATACCTTTTGTATAATAAATTGCCTTTCATTTTTTGAGCATCCTATCCGATAAGCGGAGAATGCACTACAAACAAGACAAACAAAGCAGACCAACAGAAAGCGTCCCCATCCGTATCCTATCGATAACCAAACGAACAAGACTGGAATAATCAAAGCTATCACTGTCACAAAAAACACATTGAGACATACACTTTTCAGAAACCATCGCATTGACAGACCTGCCATTTTACGCAAAAACGCCAAACGCAGTAACAAACAGCATAACGAAACCCATATAGCCACCACGAATGTAGATTCCGGTGGAAAACCCACTTTCAAACAAATATAAGACAAAGGAAAATTCATCAGCAACATTCCACCAACAACAAGCTGATAATTCCGAATCTGACCGGTTGCATTCTGCAACGTAATCAAAGTATTTGAAAGGACATCACATAAAGATAGTATCAAAACCAGCCGAACGAAATGAACTGTATGTTCCGGATATTGTCCCAACCAAAGTGTCAATATAAATTCTGTTTCAAACAAGATTGGCAAAGCCAGTATCAACATAATATAAAAAGAAAAGCGAGAGCCTCGTTCAACCAATGACATCATATACGCCCTGTCATTTGCCGCGTATGATTTTGTAATTTGAGGATTCAGGGCAGTCATAAAATTCCCTGAAAAACTACCCACTGCCGTATTAACAGAAATCGCTACACCACGAGCAGCATTTACCACAGGGCCCATAAACAGGTTCAATAAGATATTGACACCTTGATCTTTCAATAATCCAGCTGTACAACCGATAAAATTCCATCCCGCAAACGCACTCATCTCTTTCCAACATGCCTTATTAAAATGTAACCGGAAGCGGCATTCCTCAAAATGCTTACGGCAATACCACAGATAAATACCTTGAAGTGACATACTAACCGTAACCAATAGCAAAGAATAAACGATCAGTTTGTCAAAACGAAAGGAGGTATAAGCTATAAACAAAACAATCAATAATCGCAATATCACATCCATTATACCGATGTAAGCGAATGCACCCATCCGTTCGTGTGAGATGATTGAAGCGTTGTAGGGTACGCTACATAGACCAAGCATAAACGAGAGAATCGAGGCTTGAAACACCCAATTGGCTGCATAGAGTCTCTCGGCAGGAATGATCATCTGTGTATTCAAAAACCATATGCCAAGAGTTTCCGCCAAAAGGCAAATCACCAATGCCAAAACGAAGTGTATCAACAAAGATGTGGAAAAGGTTTCCTTTAATCGCTGCATGTCACCCCGCCCCAGTTCGAAAGTAAGAAACCGGCCTACGGATGCCGACAGCGAATTAGAAACCAATGAAAACATCGAAACAAGACCGCCTACTACATTATAGATACCGTAATCTTCCACGCCAAGCGTATTCAATACTACCCGCGAAGTGTACAGCGATACTAACATGCTGAAAAGCATTCGCACATACAGCATCAACGTGTTCTTCGCAATGCGTTTGGTATTTTCCGCGTGTGAATTCATTCCTTACTTTAACAAGGAAGTAGTACTGACTTTGTCATTGCAGTAGTACTGACCTTGCCGATGCAGTAGTACTAACTTTGCCAACGCAGTATATCTTTGTTTGGAGTTAAGATAAAATGTAAATATGTTTAAAGAAGTCCTCAACTTCCTTTACGGGAAAGAAGTTTTCTGAATCTTACACCGTAATACACCGGTAATGTATTCATTACGGAACTAAATAAGGATATGAAGGTATTTTATACGTAGCATGTTCTTTTTTGGACAATTTTCTAAAAGATATTTTCACGGATCTTTGTCCCTTATCCTTGACTTTATCGTCTGCTTTTTTTATACTGCCCATAACTCTCACCTATTTTTATTTTGCAAGAATAATAAAATATCATCGCATGTGCAACTTTCGAATGATAAACTGTTTCTTATTCCTTGAGCAGCCGATTACATTTTATCTTCCCAATAATCGTTTCAAAAACGAAGTTTTTTCTCTTTCTCCGCTATGGTGCACTTCATTCAGATACCGCTCATAACTCCACTTATTA
>CALUJK010000124.1 GCA_944320945.1 uncultured Bacteroides sp.
CTTTTTGTTGCAGACCAAGGCGACACACGGCACACTGATTTCGGTGAGCGCCGTATGCATCAGTCCCGACTTGAGCGTAGCTCGTGCCTACCTCAGTGTATTTCCTCCGGAGAAGGCCGAGGAAATAGTGAAGAACATCAATGCCAACATGCGGTCCATACGCTACGAACTTGGCACACGCGTGCGCTACCAGCTGCGCATCATCCCCGAACTGAAGTTCTTCAGAGACGACTCTTTGGACTACATAGAGCACATAGACGAGCTGCTGAATAAATAATGAGTTTCCCGTTCTACATTGCCCGCCGCTACCTTGTTTCCAAAAAGAAACATAACGCCATAAATATCATTTCCGGGGTAGCGGTATGTGGTGTGGCGCTTGCCACGATGGCGATGGTGTGCACCTTGTCGGTGTTCAACGGATTCCAAGACATGGTGGCAGACTTCTTCACTGCCTTCGACCCACAGCTGAAAATCACCGCCCGACAGGGCAAAGTGTTCGACCCGCATACTCCCGCCATGGACAGTGTGCAGGCATTGCCTGCCGTTGCCGTGTGGAGCGAGACACTGGAGGAGAACGCTTTGGTCAAGTATAAAGACCGTCAGGCAATGGTGGTCATCAAGGGTGTGGAGGAGAACTTCGAACAACTGACGCAGATTGACAGCCTGCTATACGGCGGCGGAGCTTTCATATTGTCCGATGAAGTGGTAGACTACGGCGTGATGGGTATCGAACTGGTGTCGCAGTTGGGCACGGGCATCCAGTTTGTAGACCCATTGCAAGTGTATGCTCCCAAACGACGGGCACGTATCAATCTTGCCTATCCTGCGGCCGCATTCCGCACAGACCATCTGTTTTCACCCGGTTGTGTATTTGTGGTGAATCAGGAGAAGTACGACGGACACTACATCCTTACCTCCCTTGATTTTGCCCGAAGGCTGTTCGACTACGACCACGAGGTATCTGCCATCGAACTGAAACTGCATCCCGATGCCGATACCGATGCCGTACAGCGACACATTTCCCATCTGCTGGGTACGGATTATCTCGTGCAGAACCAATATGAACAGCAGGCCGATGTATTCCGCATCATGGAAATAGAGAAACTGCTCTCTTACCTTTTCCTTACCTTTATCGTGGCTGTGGCATGCTTCAATGTCATTGGCTCCCTATCCATGCTTATACTTGATAAGCGCCAAGACGTGCAGACGTTGCGCAATCTGGGTGCCGACCGCCGCACCATCACCCGCATTTTCCTGCTGGAAGGGCGGCTCATCTCGCTGACGGGCACCATAGCGGGCATTGTACTGGGCCTGTTGCTGTGCTGGGCGCAGCAACGCTTCGGACTGCTGACACTGGGCGGCGGAGGTGGCGCTTTCATCGTGGATGCTTTTCCCGTCAGTGTGCATGTGATGGACGTGATAGTGGTACTGGTGACCGTAGTGGCAGTGGGCTTCATGGCTGTGTGGTGGCCGGTGCACTACTTCATACGGAGACTGACGGCATAAGCCCTAACCGAAACAACGCATTTGAACTACACGGAGAAACATCCGCAATGACAAGTAGTGATACTTTACAAAAAAATAAAAGAAGTAAGTATCATTGCAGGCATCCGGCATGAAGATTACAAAGTTTTTAGTAAATTTGCGCACATAGAAATTATCATTATGTTTCATCAAAAAAGACAGTAAAGAACAAATAGAAAAATAACGAGAACATAACATATTATTAATTGCGTTTACTATTATTCGATATACTCTGAAAATTTGGCGATTAGATGATGTATTGGTACGAATAAGTTCAGTGAACGTCTGCGTCTTAGCGCAGGCGGAACTTATCACCAATACAGGTCACGCCAAATACCTCAGAGTATGATAAGGAAGCCTGCGCTTCTTTTTGTCTGCTTTGGGGTATTTGTTTGTGTACCTGTATTATCGGAGGGTAGTCCGCGCGCAAAAAGACGCAGATGAATAGATTCTATTTTTCAGCAGAGAGTTTATTGATAATAAGCTTTCTGATGGTCGGTATTATGCCGGCACGTGCGCAAAGCACAGCGTGTGACAGTGTAGAGTGCAGCACTACTTCCCTACCCGCCTTTCCGGACGACACGCACCGTTTCACACTGAAAGAAATCTTAATTCCGACCGCCCTTGTAGGGGCTTCCGCACTGTTTGTAGGCAACGGATGGGGTGCCAAGCAGAGAGAGAAAGTACAAGATGTCCTTCGACCCGAAAACAAGCATAAAATCAAGCTGGACGAATATCTGCAATATTCTCCGATGGTGGCAGTGTACGGATTAAACCTGATGAATGTAAAAGGCAAGCATACATTTAAAGAAAGGACAATCATCCTCGCCATGTCATATGCCACAATGGGTATTCTTGTAAATACGATGAAATATACCATCAAAGAGAGAAGGCCGGACGGCGGTTCGCGCAACTCATTCCCCTCCGGCCACACGGCCACCGCCTTTATGGGAGCGGAATTCCTCTACAAGGAATACAAAGACGTCTCTCCGTGGATAGGCTATGCGGGATATGCCATAGCCGCCACCACCGGCTATCTAAGAATATACAACAACCGCCATTACTTCAACGATGTGATTGCCGGAGCGTGCATCGGCATCCTAAGTACCAAACTGGCCTATTGGCTGTACCCAAAAATCTTCAAGAAATCCCGATGCAATCAACGCACGGCTATTATCGGTCTGCCGTACTATTCTACGAAAGAGGTGGGGGTGAATGTGTGTATGGTGTTTTAGGGTAGCTGTTTCTGCATCAAAAATCTGGCTGGATTCATCCGATACATAAAAAATATCCGTAACTTTAAGCACTTGAAACATAACCATAATCATTTAACCATCTATAAACAAATATTATGAAACCTGCACTACACAAAACGATTTGGAAGCTTCCCGCAATTCTTTTTACAGGAACATGTTTACAAGCCCTTGGACAGGAACAGCACCCCAATTTAGTCTATATATTTCCCGACCAATATAGACTAAATGCATTAAGTTTATGGAGCCAGCCAGAGTTCCGAAATGTTCTGAATACCGTGGGTGACCCAGTACACACTCCCAATCTGGATAGATTAGCGAAACAAGGTGCCGTCTTTACCCAAGCTTGTAGCACATGTCCTCTCAGCAGTCCCCATCGTGCTATGCTGATGACCGGAATGTACCCCAGCAAAAATGGAGTACAAGGCAATTGCTATAGAGGGAATGAAAACGGCATTCCCGACAGTATTATTTGTTTTACGGATGTATTGGCAGCAGCCGGTTATGAAACAGCATACATAGGAAAAACCCACTGGCACCGCACCGAAGCCCTGTTTGATAAAGAAGGGAATTATATAGGCTCCACGCAAGAACCGGGAGGACACTATACGTACAACTACGATACATACATTCCGCAAGGAAGGGGACGTAAAAGTAACAAATTCTGGTTTCAACAATTAAGAGACAGACATTTCAACGCAGCTGCATATTCCAATCGCCCGGAACTGGTGGGTGGTAAAAAAGACGGGGAAGTATATTATTACCGCAGATTCACCCCTGAAGTGGAAGCGGATGTAGTAATCAGCTATTTAAGAAACAGGGAAGGGCAACGAGACTCCTCCAAACCTTTCAGCTTGTTCTGGAGTTTAAATCCTCCGCATACACCCTATTCGCGCATCACAGATTGCAAAGAGGAGGTATTCAACCGATACTATAAGGACTTAAAACAAGAAGAGGTATTACTACGCCCAAATGTAAAATATGGAGAAGGAACCAGCATCAAAAATCCAGAGCAATTAACCCTAAATGCCAAGATCTACTTCTCGTTGATAAAGAGTGTGGATGAGGAAATAGGACGGGTATTGAAAACGTTGGATGAGGAAGGGTTAAGCCAGAATACACTTTTAATATTCGCTTCAGACCATGGCGAAATGATGGGAAGCCACGGACGCATGGCAAAAAGCGTTATTTACGATGAATCTTTCCGGATTCCGTTCATTATCCGCTACCCCGGCAAAATTGAACCTCAGATTAACGATTTAATGTTTGGAGCTCCTGACATTATGCCAACAATTTTAGGCATGATGGGATTGAGCGACAAACTTCCGAAAACTGTAAAAGGAACAGACTATTCGGAAGGAATATTAACCGGCAAGTTTACGAAAACTCCGAAACCGGTTTCTGCATTTTTCTTCAGTAAATCAGAGAAAGGTGTCCGCACCGGACAATACACTTATCTGGTTCAAAAAGACGGCAATTATCTTTTATTTGACAATCAAAAAGACCCTTATCAGTTAACCCCCTTAAATTTGACGAATATTCCGGCTGAAGATGCCGATTTATTGAAAGCCGAACTGGGAAAGTGGCTGAAAGTATCGGAAGACGACTGGGAAAAAGAAAAGAAATTTCCTAAAATGATTACATATCCGGAGAAATAATCCTCAAACAGTTCCAGAAAGTCTATTTCCAATTTAAGTTTTTATATCCTTAGGTTGAGTTTACATTTCTGATAAACGGCTCATCTTCTTCCGATGCACGCACGATGAATTCCGTAAAATATGAAAGCGCCCGGTATGATACCGGACGCTTTCATATGAATACACATTAAGCGCTTAAATATACAAGGTTTTACCAGCCCGGATTCTGACCCAACGACGGATTCTTGAATTTTTCCGTGTTGGAAATGGGATAAAAGTAGAGTTTGTCCGTCACCGTACGGGTTTCCAACAGGAAACGTGTATAAACGAAATCCGTCCCGTCTTTCTCTACCTGCACACCATAGATATTGGCAGTCTGGTCAAGCTCCTTCCAGCGACGCAGATCCCAAAAACGATGACCTTCAAAGGCCAGTTCCACGCGCCGTTCGTTCTTCACCTTGGCCAAGAAATCGGTTTCGGACATGCCCGACGGCAGCGCCGGCATATTCACGTCAGCACGCTGACGAATCTGGTTAATGGCCTCGCGTGCACTCATCCCGTAGTCACCGTCTGTATAATCCGGATCGTGGAAAGCATGAATCATGGCTTCGGCATAGTTCAACAAGACTTCCGCGTAACGGAACAAAATCCAGTTGTGTTGCTTTTTCGTCACCGTGCTACCAGATTCGAAACTGATGGTATTGTTTACATACTTCCGCAGGTAATAGCCTGTAGTAGTGGCATACTGAATGGGCAAGCCATTGGCACCGCCTTCCCAGATTTCCACCGGTTTGCTTTGAGGCCACGGCATATTATTGTAAACGACAGTCATGCTGAGACGTGGGTCACGGTTGGCATAAGGATCGGCCGCATGAGCGGGATCGTTCCAGTCGAAAGCAGTCCCATCGGTCATTTCGTATGCATCGACCAAATTCTGCGTGGGACAGGTCGTGGTGCTTCCACCCTCTACCCCCATGGGGAAATTTGCTTGCTCAAACGTCCCTTTTTCTCCCACAGGACGACACAAGATAACTTCCGCTGCACGATTATTCGTTTCATTGAACAAGGCGGCATAGTTTCCCAAACTGCACCCAAGGGCAGCAGCCTGGCTGATAAGCTCATAAGCAGCGCTGGCAGCTGCTTTCCATTTTTCTTCGTTTTCACTTTCACCAGCAAAAAGAGGACTCGCCATGTAGAGGGTGACGCGCGATTTCAAAGCTAATGCAGCAGCACGGGTGACACGCCCCAGCTCGTCAGCCGCAAACCCGGAATAGTCTACCGGCAACAACGTAGCCAGCTCCGAGCATTCATCGATGATAAAATCTGCAATTGTCTCATACGATTCGGGTTCCACATTGTTGGCTTCTTCCTGCGATTCCAAGACTTCCAACAAGAAAGGTACATTACGATACCGCTTAATCAGTTCAAAATAGAAATAAGCACGTAAAAAACGTACTTCGTACTTGTAATTGTTGAAGTCCTTCATGATGTTCTCATAATCATCTGCATATTTCCATTCGTCAAACGTAAGATCAGCCGTCTCTGTTAAATATAGATTGGCAGCCCGTATGCCTTCGTAATAATGTGACCATTTGTCATCTACCAAATAATTAGGTGACCAAGTTCCGTTCACAAATCGCTGAATATTAGAAGACTCATAAATATGGATTGCATCATCGGTTGCCGCATCCAACATGGCACCATCTATCGAACAAAAATCATCCTTCAAGTATCCATAGATATTTGTAACTAATTGTGTCACGCGCGTGTAACTGCCCATTACATCTGCCTCGGTATAGTTATCGGACTCATCACAGTTCATAAAATCGCATCCTGCCAATAGAAACAGCGGCAGTAACCATACCACACTTTTTATTTTGATATTCTTTTTCATAACTATTCCAAATTGAATTAGAATTGCAAGTTAAATCCAAATGTATATGACCGCATCATCGGGTGCGTGGTACCCAAAGCCTCAGGGTCGGCAATGTTGATGCCATCTGCACAGAACAAGTCATGACCACGCATATACAATTTGGCACCTTTGACGACATTTTGCTTCTGCAACCATCTAACCGGTAATTTATAATACACCTCTAATGTACGCAGCTTCAAGAAAGAAGCGTCTGCCACCCACAAAGAATTAGTGTTATAATTGTTTTCAGAACCCAGCGTAGTGAGTCGTGGCAAAGTCCCGTTCGGATTGTTTTCGCTCCAACGGTTCTCCCAATAATATTGTGAAATCGTATTGTTGTTAATCAACGGACGATAAACACTGGCTGTATTAAGGATTTGGCTGTAATTAGCCACACCTTGGAATTGGGCATAAATGCCCACGCCTTTATATTCGGCACCGACATTGAATCCGTAGTAGATTTCCGGACAAATGTCACTATAACCCAACGCCACTTGGTCGTATCCATCGATACGATTATCACCGTTCTGGTCTTTAAACTTTAAATCACCGGGACGTACATCAGAAAGATACTGTTTTACTTCACGGTCATCAATCTCTTGTTGGTTCTGATAAATACCTTCCACTTCATAACCGAAAATTTGCCCCACACGGCGTCCCGTGCGTTCCAAATAGCTATAAGGACGGTATTCTTCATTCATTTCGATGATTTTATTCCGGTTGAAAGAGAACTGCCCACCTACTTGATAGCTGAAAGAGCCTATCTGATCGCTCCAACTAGCAGCCATTTCCACACCATAACTGTTTATCACACCGTCGTTACGTTTCGGGACGGTCATACCAAAAACAGAAGATATGCCAGTATCACCATCTACAAGAACATCGGTACGATGGTCATAATAACCGTCGATGGTGAACGAGAGTTTCTTCCACGCAACCAAGTCAATGCCGACATTCATTTTGTGTGATTTCTCATACGTCAAACCTTCCACAGCAATTTGTGCTTCGGTCATACCGCTTTGGCTAGACAACGAACTTCCGAAATAGTAGTTATTGCCTCCGCCAAAATAATATTTATACAGGTTGGGAGTAAAATCAGTACGACCGGCAACACCGTACGAAGCACGCAACTTCAACAAATCCAAATCATCATGTTTCAGCCACTCTTCCTCTGACAACACCCAACCGGCTCCTATCGACGGAAAAATCCCCCAACGATGATTCGGCTCCAATATACTAGAAGCTGACCCGCTTAATGAAAAATCCAACAGATAACGACCTTTGTAAACATAGTGCGCTTGGGCTGCGATATCCATGTAAGCCCTGCCGCTATTTTGCCCATTCCTTGTCATTTTATCCATTGCATACAACAATGTAGCATTTAACTTATGATCGTTCTTCCATCTTTTATCATAATGAACTCCAGCATTAAATGTAAAATGACGAATGATATCCCCGACACTAGTTTCAAAAGACAAGCTTGATTCCTCACGTAGCTTAGTATAAGTGTCTTCGCCGCCAGTCCAATCTTTAATTGCTTGTTCATAAGCAAAGTCACGGATATTTCCATCAATATAGAGGGCGCTATTATCAATTCCTGCCTGCACCGTAGCTCTTAAACCTGGGGTTATAGCTGCTAAATCTTGCTCTATCTTAATATCTGCTTGCAATGTACGCTTTTGAGTACGGTCATAACCGGAACCGGATATTTGTGCTATCGGGTTATTACTATACAACGTAGTTCCACCCCAAATGCCTCTAGAAGTCTTCACTGGAAATGCACCCGAAGGGACATTATATAAAGACTGGAAAATAGTACTGACATCAGTCCCCGGACCATTATTTTCTGAAAAGTTACCCAGCATGTTCAACTGTACCTTGGTTGTTCTTGTCGCTTGAATATCAAGGTTAGTACGTATGTTCATCTTCGAATACTTCAACTGAGTAGAATAACCCTCATTTGCACTTGTCGGTTGAAATATGCCTTGGTCATTCAAATAATTCAATTGTGCGTAATATTTAACCCGTTCGCTTCCTCCCTGTATCGAAAAGTTCAAATTGTGACCAAAGCTATGGTCGCGCAAGGCTTCATCCCACCAATCCACATTGGGATAAAAATCCGGATAGGTCTGGTTTCTAAAGGCTTCCAATTCTTGCTGATTGTACCGCGGGTCCAAGCCATCATTGCCCAATCCTTCGTTAATGGCTTGAGCATATGTATATCCGTCTACAAACTCCGGTAACCGAGTAGGAGTACCAAAATTAAACTCATAATTGAAATTAATCGTAGGCTTCCCTACAACGCCTCGTTTCGTCTTGATATAAATCACTCCGTTTCCACCTCGAATACCGTATAATGCTACACCAACAGCATCTTTGAGTACGGTCACCGACTCAATCTCCTGTACAGTCAGTTCAGAAATAGAACGTTCAAAACCGTCAACCAATATTAAAGGCGTCTGCCCATTGGTAGATGCCAATCCACGTATATAAAGTGTAGCAGCATTGTCCCACGATGTTCCCGGATTTTGCATAACATAAAGTCCGGAGGCAAGACCGGGTAATGAGTTTGACGGGTCAATGCTTGTCCGATGAGATATCTGCTCGGAAGTTATCGTGGCTCCAGCCGTAGTAGACTCTTTAAAGTCTACCGCAATGCCACGCCCATATTGCTGTATGCTGTCTGTAACTTGTGCTATCGCCATGGACGACAAGAACAGACTTATCAAGGTTAATTTGATACTTTTTTTCATAAGTATAGATATATTTCTTGATTCATAGAATGATTTTACTTATTACCACCCCGGATTTTGTATCAGGCCGTACCCTTTGTTTACTTCACTGTTGGGGAAAGCACTCAAATACCATTTTGGTGAAAAGCCACCGGGCTGTTGCCAAGCCCGTACTTCTAATTGCGGGAAATCAAATTCGTACTCTCCTGTATTCTTATTTTTATAAATGTTAAGTCCATGAAGTGGTTTTGTGAAGTCTGCTTCGCGTTTCCAGCGAATCATGTCGAAGAAACGGACTTCTTCCCATGCAAACTCACAAGCACGCTCCCGAAGCACAGCTTCGCGGAATTCCGTTTTCTCATCTTGCTCGCCTTTTAGCTGCAAGTCGTCTAATCCAACACGATGACGCACTGCATTAATATATTGATATGCTTCACCGGTACGGTTGCATTCATTCAGCGCTTCGGCATACGATAGGTAAAGTTCCGCTAACCGTAGATAGGGCCACTGAAGAGGAAACTGTTTGTATTCAGAGTTTCGATCTCCAGCAAATTTACGCACAGCAATGCCCGTAGCCAAACTTTTAGAATCTAAGTAACTAGACAACCCCCAGTGCTTTCCTTTAGGATAATTTTTGGTATCACCCGGTTTAGCTTGATACACCTGAGCTTTTTCTCCTTGGAAATCATCTCCATCTAACAATATTGTTTCACAAAGGCGAGGATCACGATTGATGAATGGATTCTTTGCATGCTCCGGATTATTCCAATCGAAATCTTCACCATTCGCCATAGGAAACATGTCAAAACTCTCTTTAGTAGGGCACCATCCTCCCCAACGCATACTCTGCATCAAGCCACTGACACCATTCGTCCGGCGATACAAACGTACGGAAATCAGGCTCTCAGTAGTATTCCGATCACGATAACCACTTCGGAAAGCCATCCGATAATTAGAATTATCTTGTACCAACCCGTAATACCCTTCTTGGTTCATTGTATCAAAGAAGTCTTTACAAGCCTGCAAAGCTGCTTCCCAACGCTCTTGCTTAAAATCTCCATACCACGTTAACAGTTGTGTAGAAGCTTCTCCTTCGTAATAAGGAGTATCGCTATTGAACAATGGACTTGCAGCAAACAGGAGCACTCTTGCTTTTAACCCCATGGCCGCAGCTCTCGTCAGTCGTCCACCCCAATTGCTAAGTTCACTTTCCGAAAGAGCCCAAGGTAATGCCTGACAATCGGCTGCTTCGTCTAGCAACTTAACGATAAAATTTACCGTTTCCGCTACCGTAGCACGCACAGGCAGATCGAGATCATCCGGAGCAATAACACGGTCTACAATAGGCAAACCGCCAAAATGACGAAACATCTCGGCATAATGAATAGCTATGATGAGTTTGGACTCAGCTTTCAAGCGTTCTTTCTCATCTACAGCCATATCAGGCACGCGGTCGATGTTGTTAATGATTGTCCAAGCATGACGGATACCTTCCCACGAAGCGCGATAATGCATATTATATTTAGTAGCACCGGCTGCACCACTTCCATCTTCAGTTCCTGCATTATACAGTCCTGGATAATACCATTCCTCCGCCCCACCATAGCCTACACAACTTTGTCCCAAGTCTGTCAAGTCTTCAAGAACTGCTACCCACATACCTGTACGTAGATTCCATCCTGACGGGAATCCATAGGGCAATGTGGAATAACAATAATACAATACACGGCGGGCATTGTCTGCCGTTGAAAAAATAGTATCGATGGTAACATCTTCGCTAGGTGGTTTCTGCAAGAACTTACCACCAAAAGCAAAATCTTCGCATGCTGTACTGCAAATCAGCAAAAAAGATAATGTCAATAAATGAATATGTTTCTTTATCTGTTTCATAGTGAAGTCTATTTTTAGTATTAGAATCCTACTTTCAATCCAAAATTTACAACTCTGACAACCGGATACATGGCATTTCCACTCGGATCGGATTCCGGATCCACGATTTTCAGTTTATCAAATGTCAACAAATTGTATCCTGTAGCATATACTCGTAAACTTCCTATTTTCGTCCTCTCCATCAATCTTTTCGGGAATGTATAACCAATTTCCAAATTCTTCAGACGCAAGTAAGAGGCATCACGCAACCACAAATCAGAGTTCCGATAATTATTATTCTTATTAGTAAACGTAATGGCTGGAGCTTTGGCTGAATTACCTTTCTCTGGCGTCCAAGCATCATCTATCATGTACTGCATCAATGAACGTGCATTGTTCCCTCCAAAAGGCTCACGGAAGATGTCGTCCAACATACGCGAAACTTTAGTGGCGCCAGACCATGTCATGCTAAGATCAAATCCTTTATAAGAAAATCCTAAATTCAAACCTCCCGTCATCATTGGGTAAACCGGATAACCAATGGCACTAACATCGTTTTGGTCAATCACATGGTCACCATTCAAATCTTTATATTTTACATCACCCGGTTTAGGAACGAAACCTGAACCGTGATCAGGTATTCCACCTTCTTGACCTTTCAATGATTCATAGTTTGCTACATCTTCTTCGGAAAAGAAACCATCGTATTTATAACCAAAATTCTGCCCTACTGGTTTACCAGTTCTCCTCATGTATTCATATGGATAAGGTATCTCATCTTGGAATACAATCTCATTCTTAGCATAAGAGAGGTTGAAACCTACAAAATATTCGAAATCACGCACACGGTCCCGCCAATTAACGCTCAATTCATATCCTCTATTATCAACCTTACCAATATTGGCAATCGGTAAATCAGCAGCAATGTAAATAGGAAGAACTTTACGACTGGTTAAAATATCTTTTCGGTGTTCGATAAAATAATCAAAATTAACTTTCAGTCTGCTCTTAAAGAAATAAGCATCAATACCATAGTTTTGTTTGGCCGACGTTTCCCAAGTAACGTTCGGATTACCAATTCGAGCTTCTGATGCTCCGGTAATAGCAGCCAAATCGGCGCCAAAGAAATACTGTCCGCTACCCAATGTATAAGAATCAGGCAAGTACAAGAAACGCGCATTATTAGATACCAAATCGTTACCTACAATTCCGTACGAAGCACGAAACTTTAAATAACTGAGCCAAGGTTTCACAGGTTCCATGAATTTTTCTTCTGTTAGTATCCAACCTACAGAAAAAGCAGGGAATAAACCGAAGCGGTTACCCGGTGCAAAATTTTCGGAACCATTATAGCCAATATTCACTTCAGCCATATAACGGGTCTTCCAATCATATGTGGCACGTCCTACCAAGCCAACGTAACTACGGGGGATACTAGTATATTGTGACGGACCACTTGGATAATATTTCATGGTTTGGTTATACATCAAAAGACCAGAAACATGATGATCACCAAAGTCACGCTGATAGTTAAAAGCTGCTTCCATATACCAATCTCTGGAACGCGAAACTGATTCTTCATAGGTCAAATTACTTTTATCGCCTACTTTACGCAAATTAATAGAACCATCATCAGCCAAAATCGTTTCATAATGCGGATAACTGCAAGTACGCAGCTTTATCAAATTGACTGTACTATTATAAGAAGCTTTTACATGCGCTTTCAAACCTTTAGTAATGAAATCCAATTTCTGCTCCAATTTAAAATCGAAATTCAAAGTACTTCCGGCACGTGTATTATAACCACGTCCGTAATAAGTATAAAGAGGATCACGTACATCGCCCGGCAAATTGATATTTTTAACATCAGGCCAAATCCATTTTCCATCTATCACACCTACACCCGACATCGGCGTTGCCCAATAAATATCACGGAATAAATATTGGAGGTTGCTTCCTTTCTCATAATTAGGCTGACGCCTGTCATTCATTCTCCCCCCCAGATTAATACTCATCCGTGTGGTTTTTGTAACATCCAAATCTAAATTAATACGATAATTATAACGGTTATACTTAAAATTACTATTATACTCATCTTCAAAAGATTTGAAAAGACCATCTTGCGTAAAAACTCCCAACGAAGCAAAATAACGAACTCTTTCCGTACCGCCTGATATGGAGAAATTGTGCTGTGTCTGAAGTGCCGTTTTCTTAATAAGCATATCTGTCCAATCCGTATCAGGATAAACCAATGGATTGCTATGCGTACGATAGGCTTCGATGGCTTCGGAACTAAATGCCAACTGATCTTCAGCCACACCGTCGCGCAATTGAGCATTTACGTATGTAGTGGCATAATCATAACTGTTAGCAAATTCCGGCAAACGAGTGGGCATTTGCAAAGCGTAAGAAGTAGAAAAATTTATCTTTGGTTTGCCTTGTTCTCCACGTTTAGTTGTTACTAAGATAACACCGTTTGCTCCACGTACGCCAAACACAGCAGTCGAGGAAGCATCTTTCAGAATAGATATATCCGCAATTTCATTCGGATCAATTTGATTAAACGAACGTTCTACTCCATCTACTAAAATTAACGGAGTAGAAAGTCCTTCTGTCAACGAGCCGACACCACGCACATATATAGTAGCATCATCTGCACCAGGTTGTCCTGTAGACTGCACGGTGGAAAGACCCGGCGTCTTACCGGCTAATGCGTTAGAGATACTCGATGAAGGTGTTTTCAACAATTCCTCTGAACCCACAGAAGAAATAGCACCTGTTAACGTTGCCTTCTTCTGCACTCCATAAGCCACAACCTGTACCTCTTGCAATTCTTGAACATTCTCATTCAGTACAATTCTCAGACTTTTACCTTGATAAACAACTTCCTTATCTTCATAGCCTATGTAAGAAATGACAAGAGTGGAACCAATGGGAGCTTCCAATGAGAATTTTCCATCCACATCGGTAATAGTACCATTTGATGTTCCCTTGACAATGACACTGGCACCAATTACCGCCTCCTGGCCATCAGTCACAACACCAGTTACCGTTTTACGTTGTTGTTGTACTGCGGCATTCGCAACAGAGGTTTCTTTCGACACGTAATTCTCAGGAAAAGCCATTTGCCCGACAATGAGGAACAAAGCCAATAACCATACCTGCTTCTGAGGTATTTTCATGGGGATAAATTTGTTTTTCATTACGCCAACAATTTAAGTTTAACAATTATACTGTCTTGTTATTAAAAGATTCAAGGATACAGTTCTCTCCATATGCGTTTTCGCAAAAATAAGAGGAACATAAAAATGTTAAGAATCTGAAATGTACATAAAAAGGGGTAATTTTATACTGCACCAGCCATTCAGCAGATGTGAACAAAAAACATCCATGCTCTGTACAAAAAACACCCATACAGGCGTTCCTCTGTATAAACGACATCTCATTTTGTATCTTTAAATCTATTCCTTACTTAGCATCCAATGCCTGCATATCAAATTAAAATTTACCCGATAAAGAAAAACTATCCTCAAAAAAGTATCTCTTCGACACTGTTTGTATGCATATATTACTTTATGAAAAATCACTCTTATACCCGCTCAGAAAGTATTCTGACGGGGTGTTGCTCCGAAGGGCTTCGGAGCACGAACGAAACAGCTTCGGAGCACGCTCGAAAGGGCTTTCGAACACGAGCCAAAGGGCTTCGGAATAAAAAAGCTGCAATACGCTATTCTTTTGTACGCATATTTTACTATCCCTAAAACGAAAGCAGCAAGAATAAAACTGATATTTCTATCCCTACTCCACTCAAAATATAAGGGAATCCAATACTACAGACATTTGTTTCCGTACAAAAAGTACATAAAAAGACACCTTTCATAACTTTCTTTATAAATAATGTACTAAATTTGTAGGCAAACACTATTATATGAAAAACGCTAAATTAATTTTCCTCATAATCTACACCTCGCTGTATATTTGCCTACCAATAAAAGCGCAAGAAGTAGCATTTCAGCATCTGACTACAGATGACGGTCTATCTCATAATTCAATTACGTCTATTTACCAAGACGAAAGAGACTTTATGTGGTTTGGAACCCGTAACGGACTTAATTTGTATAACGGAAAAATATTCAAAATCTATAAAAAAGAGAAGAACGAACCAAACAGCGTTCTTTATAACGATATTTATCATATTACCGGAGACAAAAAAGGACATATCTTTATCATGACCAACCGAGGTGTATCCAGCTACAACATTGCCAAAGACTCTTTTAAAACAGTCATTCAGCAGAACATCAAGTCCATGTATTTCGCCAAACGGCTATATTTTGCTACGTCCAAACAGATATTCACCTTTGATAAAGGAAAAATATCGACTTTCTATGAGATTCCTAAAAATCTTAATTGCACCATTACACGCTTACATGTGTGGAATGACTCTGTTTTCATTGGAACCGACAAAGGAGTCTACAGACTAACACCCCACAAAAAGCTACAGCAATTGATTCACGAAGGATACACATCGGACATTCTTAGAAGCCACGACGGAACTTATTGGGTAACGATGAGTTCCGGTCATGGAGTATATCATATTCATAACGATAACCGAATCGAAAACTTTCGTCACAATCCACAAAATCCGAACTCACTCAGTTCAAATTTCACACACAGATGCTGTGAAGACAGCGTAGGAAATATCTGGATTGGCACTTTTAACGGTCTAAACAGATACGATCCCCAAAGCAGAAAATTCATTCGCTATTTAAAATACGAAAATTCCAAAAGTCTAAGTCAGCCTTCCGTTTGGGGATTATATTGTGACAAACAAGGTACAATTTGGGCCGGAACCTATTCAGGCGGGATCAACTATTTCAATATCCAACAACAACTATATAAAGAGTATCATGATTCACCCAAAGAAAGCGAGGGATTAAGTTCACCCATTGTAGGTCGCATGATAGAAGATGAAGAAGGACATCTTTGGATATGTACAGAACGAGGAGGGCTTAACCGATATGATCCTAACACGCAAACCTACCAATGGTATAAAACCAATAATGGTGATGATAACGTACGGGCTATCTACTATGATGCCAAACGAAAAACGATGTGGTTAGGCATACATTTAAAAGGGCTTTACAGACTAAACCTACAAAATGGAAAGTTTACTCAATATAAACGTGAAGCCGGGAATCCGACTTCCTTGCCTTCCAATCAAGTGGAGGATATCATCCCCTATCAAGACAAGTTACTACTGGCCACGAGCAATGGAATAACACTATTTGACCCGCATACAGGAGTATGCAGACAGTTCTTTCATAACCAAGAACTACTTCGCAACACGGTTTCCACATTCGGGCTATTTTTCGACCACGAAGGAACTTTATGGACAATCAATAATAACAACGGCGTATGTGCTTACCACTTAAATAGTGGAAATTACTCTATTTATAAGCATCGTGGAAATGAGCCGAACAGTTTAAGTAGCAACAGCGTCAATTCTGTCTACGAAGATAGCCAACATAGACTATGGTTTTGTACCAATGAAAATGGCTTGGATCTATATCGAAAAGGCACGGATGACTTTGAAAATTTCGATATGCACAAGAACGGGTTAGCCAGCAATGTCGTTTATAATATGTGTGAATTATCACCCAATAAATTATTGGTAACAACAGATAAAGGCTTCTCCATTTTAGACTATCAACAAAAAAAATTCGAAAATTACGACCATTTACCTTTAAGTTACATCAGTGAAAATGCACTTTACAGAAACCGTAATGGAGAAATTTTCATTGGCGGGAATACAGGCTTAATCTCTTTCATGCCAGAAAGACTAAAGCCGGCTCCCCGCTCTTATCGCATCTATCCATATAGTCTCACTGTAAATGGGAAGGAATTAAAAGTGGGCGACAAGAGTGGTATCTTAAAACAAAACCTTACGAACACCTCATCCATAACCCTTCAAGCAGATCAAAATGTGTTCCATATCGAATATGCCACAACCGATTATATCCCTTATAACAAAAATCATATCATCTACCAATTAGAAGGATTTTCCAAACAATGGAATGAATTAGGTCCAAATGACATCACCTATACAAATCTGAACCCTGGAACATATACTTTAGTGGTAAAAGCACAGGGTGCTGACGAACATTCAGTTCCCCCCAGCAAACTAGAGATAAAAATACTGCCACCCATTTATCAAACTCCGGTAGCCTATTTCCTCTACACGGTCTGCATCCTATTTATCCTATATTATCTTATCCACACTTATTACCGTCGGCTCAAATTACAGGAATCTCTGAAATATGAAAAAAAACACGCAATGGACATTGAAAATCTGAACCAGGCCAAATTGCGTTTCTTTACTAATATCTCCCACGAATTCCGCACCCCGTTGACACTTATCATCGGAGAGCTGGAAATGTTACTGCAAATGCGCTCATTCCCGGCAAATGTATATAAGAAAATTTTAGGAACATACAAAAACAGTCTACAATTAAGGGAACTCATCACAGAACTTTTAGACTTTCGAAAGCAAGAACAAGGTTATGCAACTATCAAAGTACAAGAACACAATATAGTAGACTTTATATACGAACATTATTTGTCTTTTTACGAATATGCAAAACAAAGAGAGATTACATTTCAATTCAAAAAAAGTAATGATGATATTCGTACATGGTATGACGCCAAACAGATGCAGAAAGTAATGAACAACCTTATTTCTAATGCATTTAAGCATACCCCTAAAGGTGGAACAATATCCATTGTAGTAAAAAAAGAGTATCAGGAAGTACTCATTGAAGTGATAGACAATGGCACAGGCATAGCAGCAAAAGACATCAACAAAATATTTGAACGATTTTACCAAACAGACGAACATTCGCTTTTTAATGTTGGAAGCGGAATTGGTTTGGCACTTACCAAAAGCATCATAGAAGCACATCATGGAGAAATAAAAGTATACAGTGAGATAAATAAAGGCAGCACATTCTGCATACATTTAAAACTGGGAAACAGTCACTTTTCGGCAGAACAAATTTGCGAAACGGAAGACAAAGAGAACAATAAGAGTCTGTGTAAAGATTTGATGCAGCCCTTATGCATAGAACAACAAATTACAGAAGAGGAAATTGAACCCGCAGATGGAGAAAAACACAAAATTCTGATCGTAGAAGACAACGAAGCGTTGAAACAAATGCTTACCAACATTTTTAAGCCTTTTTACATTGTCACTACCGCAGCCAACGGAGCAGAAGGGCTTGATAAAGTACATTCCGAACAGCCGGATATTATCCTCAGTGATATACTTATGCCTCAAATGTCTGGTTTAGAATTATGCCACATTATAAAGAAAGACATTGATACATGCCACATTCCTGTGGTATTACTGACAGCTCAAGCTACAACTGAACACAATTTAAACGGGCTTCATGCAGGAGCAGACGACTACATTACCAAACCGTTTAATGTCAGTAACCTACTGCTACGTTGCAAAAACCTTATCAATAACCGCACCATATTGCAGGAAAAGTTCAGTAAACAACCCAATAATCAGCCACAAATATTGACCATTAATGATATTGATCAGAAATTCATTGACAAGGTTATGGAAATCATCAACAATAAAATGGAAGATAATGAATTTACAGTAGATATATTAGCCTCTATGATGGGAATCTCCCGTACCAAATTCTTCCAAAGGCTGAAAGATGTTACCGGACAGACACCTGGAGAATTAATTATGGACGTCCGTTTAAAAAAGGCTGCTTTCTTGTTGAAAAATCATCCGGAGATGAGTATCTCAGAAGTGGCAGACTCTACCGGTTTCAGTATGCCGAAATATTTTAGTAAATGTTTCAAAAAGAAATACCATCTTTCTCCAAAAGCATATCAAAATGAGGCAGCATCTTAAATTTCTGTTCCTAGAATAACATTTTAAACAACAAAATCATGATAAAATATTCCTTACTATTGTATATTTGTGCCATTTGGAGTATTTCTCTTCAATCACAAGTTCTTGGTTTTGAGAATACCGTTCCATCTCCCCCGGAAATGACATGTTCAAAAGGAGATAAAATACATCTGTCATCTTCACATTACAAAAAAGGGGAACAGAGCTTAGAATGGAATTTTTGTCCTAACGGAACATTATACATTAAAGCCGATTCAACTTTTGTACTATCCCCAAAATTAGAAGAAAAATACGGTATCCAACTTTGGATTTACAATGAAGATCTAAAACAAGATTCTTTGTCTTTTGAATTTTTATCACCCGAAGGCCAAGTATCTTATCATTTTGCATTTCGCTTATCTGCCATCGGATGGCGTGCTTGCTGGATTAACTTTCGGCAAATGAGAGGGAACAAACAGTTCAAAGAAATTGCAGGTTTCAGAATCATTGCTCCTAACCGGCGGGGACGCATATTTTTAGACCGACTGACCTTTCCTACAAAAACATATAATCTGCGTACCACTCCTGACATGCAAATGCCTTATAACAACTCGCTGATGTTTCGCGATTTGTGGCATTGGTGCCGTACCTGGCAATGGGAACAATATGAATACGACTTACCACTTGATGATTTTCTTACTGAATTAGAACAAAATGAATTACAAGACATTGAGTCTAGATTGACTAAAATGCTGGATACGCCCAAAGTAATCGACTCAAAGATAGCGCAAGCCTATAACATGTTCCACAAAGCTAATATTCACCATTGTGACGAAGGATATGTAGGTGCCCCTCTCGTAGCACAAGATGACGATTTTAATGCTGCACAGGGCGATATTTCACTCGATGACTTGGAAACAATGCTTTCGGGCTTTGCTTACGACGCTTATTATAACCATTCAAAAATTGCGCAAAAACATTATCTGGAAGTATGGAACTATGCGATAGATCAAGGATTTGCCTACGGCAGCGGTATGGGCACCAATCACCACTATGGTTATCAAGTAAAAGACATTTATACTACAGCCTGGCTTATGCGCAAGATTATCAAAGCAGCTTCAAACGGGAAAGACATTATATCAACGCTACAATATTGGTCTGCCTTACAAGAAACGCGAAAGCCTTGTGCATCAGGCCGCGATGAATTGCTTGATAGCTGGCACACATTACTGTTACCTAAAATAGTAGCAGCTTTATTATTTGATGACAAAAGGGAAAAATCTCGCGCCATGAAAGGTCTTTCACGCTGGGTATCCACTTCCTTAAATTACACCAATGGAACGATAGGAGGCATCAAAATAGATGGTACAAGCTTCCATCATGGTGGTTTTTACCCTGCTTATACGATAGGTGCACTTGCAGAAGTAAGCAAATTTGCATACCTTACTCGTGGAACAAAATATCTCCCTACCAAAAGAGCAAGATTAGTTCTAAAATCTGCTCTATTAACCATGCGTAATTACTGCAACATGTATGAATGGGGAATCGGCATTTGCGGGCGTCATCCTTTCGGCAATTATCATATGGGGCAAGAAGATATAGCAGCTTTTGCTTATCTTGCTTTAGCCGGCGATCTTTCCGACGAAGGCCGAGATTTTGATTATCAGTTAGCAGCTGATTATCTGAGACTATGCCCGCATCATACTCCTGAAGCTGATTTTTTCAAGAGTAAAGGAATCACTCCTGCCCGCGCTCCTCAAGGCTTTTTTGTCTACAATTATGGATCAACAGGCATCTTTCGCCGCAATAACTGGATGGTAACCTTAAAAGGATATACAACAGATGTTTGGGGGGCTGAAATATATGCCGGTGACAATCGATACGGACGCTATCAAAGTTATGGCTCTATACAAATTCAAGGTTACCCGTCCTATAAAGAAAGCGGTTACAATGAAAACGGATGGGACTGGAATCGTCTGCCGGGAACTACTACAATTCACCTTCCATTGGATTTACTAAACAGCCCGTTACCGGGAGCGACGATGGCACATTCCAAAGAAAATTTCTCAGGCAGCAGCTCATTAGCCAATGAAAACGGAATGTTTTCCATGAAACTGATGGAACGTAATCTAAAAAATTTCACAAAAGATTTCGTTGCTCGTAAGTCTGCTTTTTGTTTTGAAAATAGAATTATATGTCTAGGTAGTGGCATCAAAAACAGTAACAGTCTTTACCCTACAGAAACAACCCTCTTTCAAAGTACATTTCAACCCCAAAAGAGCCAAATCATATTTAATAAAGATACAATCCGGCATATAGATTTTCGAGGAGAAGGTATGGCCAACACTGATTCTGTACAATGTTTGAAAGACAGTTATGAAAATTACTATTATGTCAAAAATGGACATGTAAAAGTACAAGTCGCAGAACAGAGATCACGCCATAATAAAACACGTAAACCGACTACAGGTACATTTGCTTCTGCCTGGATAGATCATGGAGTTAGTCCCAACAATGCTTCTTACGAATATATGATTTGGATACAACCCAGTCAAAAAGAACTAAATACATACCAACCTTTAGCAACCTATCGTACATTAAGACATGACAATGCCGCGCATATTGTCTATGACTGTCTGACATCTACTACAGCCTATGCTGTTTTTGATTCCATCTCTTTAAGCAAGGACGAACTCTTTTCATACATTCCAGCCGAAACAATGATTATGCGCAGACAAGATGATTCCGGAATACGAATTAGTGTTTGTGACCCTAACTTAAATATAAAAGAAAAAACATTTACAACAAACGAGCCAAGTCGTTCCATACAAAAAACATTAATCCTTAAAGGGAGATGGGAAATAGAAAAACCTAATAACCATGTAAATACTGTCCACGATAAATATTACACACGATTAATAGTAAATTGTCAACATGGCCAACCTGTAGAGTTTCATTTGTGCAGGCATTAGCTCTTGCCTGCACATTTGCCGCTTTTACAATTAAATAATTATCTTTGCCTCATCACAACCCGTTTCTTGGAAGATGAATAAACTCGTCCATCTTTTGCGTACTCCCTATCCGGCTCAGATACAGCGCTGGAAGACTGTGGTGATACCTGCCGTCATCATATTCCTGATACTCTACCTGCTGCAACCGTTCGGCATTGCGCAAGCGGGCGAGCGGGCACTGCTGATGTGCAGCCTCTCAGCATTATTGACGGCAGGAGTTTCGGCATTGTTCAGTTATGCACTGCCGACTTTGTTTCCCCGTTTTTACGACGAACGCAGATGGACGGTGGGGCGCTACCTGCTGAACCTTGCCGGTATGCTTATGCTGATAGCCGTCGCTATCTGGCTGTTGCTGTCGTGGCTGACAGATACCGGCATCGATGTCCGGTTGTTTGGATATGTCATGCTGTGGGTGCTGATTCTGGCACCTTTCCCTACAGTGGTATTCACGATGTGGAGTTACAACCTGAACTTGCGTCGACACTTGCAAGAAGCCATGAACATCAATGCTTCCTTGTCCCAACATCCGCAGAAACAAGAGAACGTTGCCGAAACATCCGCAGAACCGATGCTGACTTTTTGTGGAAATACCAAGGAATGTTTGTCACTAAAAAGTTCGGACTTCTTGTATGCCGAATCGGACGGGAATTATATCCGGCTGAATTATCTGCTTGCCGGCGATGGGAAAATGAGCCGGAAACTGCTCCGCCTCACCATGAAGCAGGCGGAGGAAATTACTGCCACCTGTCCCGACATCATGCGCTGCCACCGCGCTTTCTTGGTAAATGTCGACAAGGTGGTAAAAGTAACGGGGAATTCGCAAGGTCTCCGTCTTCGGCTGGAGGGCTGTACGGATGAAGTTCCGGTGTCACGGGTCTATGTCAAACAAGTAAAAACAAAATTGGAGGATTAGTTATTCGTCCCTGATGACTACTGTTCGTCACACGGCTGTTGCCGTTTGTCACATATCCGGGCTGTCTGTCCCGGATATTTTTTTGCTCCGTTCTAACCCTCTATGTTTGCTTCATCAAATCGCAAATATAGTAGACAATGAAAATCAAATCCATCCTTCTTTTATCGGTTCTGTTCTTTCCGGCAGTAACTGTCTCCGTATATCCACAAGGCAATGTGAGCGATACTGTCCGTCTGCAACTTTTCTACACCGACAGCATCGGACTGTCCGAAGTAGAGGTACATGCTGCTAGGGTACCTGCGGGCAACAGCCGCTTTGATGACCTGCATCCTGTGGAACTGGTGACGGTGGGCGGTGCCAATGGCGATTTATATAAAGCATTGCAGACATTGCCCGGCGCACAGGTGCAAGGTGAAAGTGGCCGATTGCTGGTACGGGGTGGCAGCAGTGAAGAGACGCAGACTTTTATAGACGGGATGCACGTACTAAATCCTTATACTTCGACAGGCATCAACTCACCCGCCCGCAGCCGGTATTCCACGTTCATGTTCAGCGGTGTCAATCTGGCATCAGGCGGGGCATCGCTGGAATATGGGCAGGCATTGTCTGCCGTATTGCCGTTGGAGACAAAAGATTACAGCCCAATCAACAAATTGGGTGTGAACGCATCTGTCGTAGGGATGGGTGGGGGCGGAACACGCGCCTTCGTTCACGGCTCACTGTCGGTGGACTTGAATTATCAGAATCTGGGGCTTTACAACCGATTGTTTCCCGGTCGACGCAACTTCGAGCAACCTTACCACTTGTATTCGGCTGCTACCCAGTTTCGCTACACACCTGACGAGCACACCGTGGCCAAAGTCTATGCCCAATACGACCGCACAGACTTCTCAGTCTATGAGGGAGACGACCGGCGACTGTTCCGGCTGGACGAGGACAATATTTATCTGAATGCGACTGTCCGACATACCGGAAAATCTGGTTGGCACTGGTTTGCCGGAATGGCATATGCTTACTATAACCGCCGGGTGGGAAGTGCTGTCCTAACGGGTGACCGGTATGAAGAACGGCAGCAAGAGCTGCATCTGAAAGTAAAAGGTTACAAACGTCTCGCACCGACTTTCCGTTTTGACTTAGGCATAGAAAGCTATTTGCGCCGTTATGAAAACCGCTACCGATTGCCTGCTGCAACAGACGAATCAGCAAAGGTATCGCCCGCACTGGCTGCCGCTTTTCTATCGGCTTCTTATTACCCGCTGGAGACATTGAAAACAGAACTCTCCCTGCGGACAGAATGCAATGCCTATAGTCACCGGATGGAGGCGGCGCCCCGCGCGGCAGTCTACTATTACTGGGGTGACTTCCTGCTGTCCGGGGTGGTAGGCAGATATACGCAATTGCCTGAGGCGGAATATCTAGTGTGCTGCCGGGAACTAGCTTCCGAGGCTTGCTGGCAATATAACATCGGTGCACAATACAATCTACACGACCGCCTTTTCAAGGGCGAACTTTATTACAAGGACTATCGGCACCTGGCATGGTATGACGGCGATGTATTGACTTCGAACGGCTATGGTTACAGCAAAGGCATCGACTTCTTCTTTCGCGATCCGGTGACAGTGCCACGGCTGGAGTATCAGTTGTCGTACACCTACAACATCTCTCGCCGGAAATATAGCCGATACAGGACGCTGACCACTCCACAATATGCCACCCGTCACAATGCCTCGCTAGTGGTGAAGTACAGCATTCCCCGCTGGCGCACCATCGTGGGAGTGACGAACAGTTACAGCAGCGGTCGCCCTTATCATACCCCCGCCCTGCCCGGAGAGATGAACGATGAGGTGAAACCTTACAACAGTCTTGACGTGGGAGTGACGTTCATTCCCCACAAGAAAGTCATTATACATGCTTCTGCCACAAATATTCTGTGCCGACGCAACGAATTCGGACGAGAAACAAACGGCAAGCCGATACTCTCCATACAAGACCATTTCTTTTACTTAGGTGTTTTTATCACACTGGGAAAGAAAGCTGCTTACGATGCATCTAATTTTTGAGGCTCAAACATTCGCAGCACGAAAACACGTTTTTACCTATAATATCAAACTCATATTTTAACTATCAATTTCTATGAAGAAAATGATTTCTACAGCTGTCCTTTGGCTCTGCATGAGCATCGGACCACTCTGTGCACAAAGCTTGACGCTGGAAGTGCACGACATCGAAAAAACAGGGGGATACCTCTATGTAGCCATTTACAACACAGCCGAAAGTTTCCTGAAACAGCCTGCCACGGCCTTTCGCGTAGAAGCGACAGACACACTGCTCACCATCCCTTGCCGCGGACTACCTGCGGGAGAGTATGCCATCTCCCTATTTCACGATGCAAACGGCAACGGCCGACTGGACACCGGAAATTTCGGCATTCCGACAGAGCGATATGGCTTCAGCAACGATGCCGAAGGAGTGATGGGACCTCCAGCCTATGAGAAATGTTGTTTTCAGTTTGAGGGGGATGTGAAGTTGGTGATTCACTTGAAATAGCCCACCCGCAAACAAGATGCCGCTGCTATTCCGATGTCGCATATCGAATGATGTCCGTAGATTCCTTATCAAACAACTGCCCCACCCAGCCTAAGAAAGCTTCTTTCCACTGCCTGGACTCTGGCGTTCCCTTGCTGGCATTGGCTCCAAAACCGTGTCCGCCCGTCTGATACTGAATGTAAGTATGCGGCACCTGCTTACGGGTAAGCACCGAGTCCAGCAAGATGGAGTTATGATAACCCACCGTAGGGTCATCCACACAGTTCACCAAAAAGACGGGCGGACAGTTACCGGCTACATGTTGTTCGATAGAGAGAGAATCCCGCAAAGCTTTTCGATGCCTTGGTCTTTCGCCCAGCAGTCCGCGAAGTGAGCGCTTGTGCACATAACGCTCGTCGGAAAACGATAGGGAATCATCTCCACATCAGCATGTTCTTTTGTTCCGTGCCAAATGTGAATAGCTGCCTGTGTCCGTGCATGCAACTGAGGCATACACAGCATCAGGCATATCCATATAGTTAATCGAAATATTATTGTATAGTGTACGTTCTTTTTGTTTGATTGCATACGTTATTACTGTTCCCCTGCTATCTGTTTCAACTTCTTTCTTTGTTTGATACTGCCACTTTACAAATATCTTTTAGACATTATTGTTCGTACTCAACTTATTTACTTCTGTCCATCACAAAACTTTGCATAGAATTGCTTCATCACCTCCGTAAACTCCGTAGGAAGCCGTTTTAATGTCTCTGCACAAATATAATCGGGAATCTCCTTATAAAAAGCCTCTGCAATACCGCCGGCAATGGCGCCCATCGTATCGGCATCACCCCCCAAAGAGACTGCCAGGCGGACAGCACTTTCATAATCCGTACTCTCCAAGAAAGCAATGATAGATTCCGGTACCGAGCCTTGACAACTCACATCAAACCGGTAGTGCGGACGAATCTCATCGCACGTGCGGCTAAGGTCATAGCCGAAAGTCTGTTCCACATACGCCTTTATCTCCTCTTTCGATCTCCCATTTCGTGCCAGATAGACAGAAGCGGCCACCGCCTGTGCCCCCTTAATCCCCTCCGGATGATTGTGCGTAACTTCTGCACTGCGCTTCGCAGCCTCCAGTGTTTCTTCCAATGTACCGAAAGCCCAGCCTACCGGACTGACCCGCATAGCAGAACCATTCCCCCAGCTATTATAAGGCTGAGGGTCATCACTCTTTAGCCAACGCCAGAAGCTGCCGCCATATCCGACTCTCGGATACTTATTTCCATACTCCTGCATAATGCCCAGCAGACTGTCACCCGTCAGCAACCAACCTGCATTAGCAACAGTCATCACGGTATCATCCGTAAATCTCGAATATTCTGTAAACAACTTAAAGTCTATCCTTTTCGTCGAGTGACGTTCATAGCAAGAACCGATAATGTCTCCAGCGATGGCGCCGAGCATAATATTTTGTTTCATTGTAATTTAAACTTATAGATTCATAAACACTTTACCCCCTTACTTCTCTCACATCAATTTTCCAATGGCTACCGAAATCGGCGTACTCGTAATATTCCGCTTTATGCCATATTCACAAGGATAAATTTACAGAGTTTTTTGTACATCGAATAATTTTTGCAAAGAAATTGTTCATCAAGAAGAATACAGGCTAATCACTCTGCATTTGAGCAACTAAAGAAATTTTCCTTTCTTCTCGTCATATTTATTTCAATTAAACAATTAAACTTTCACTTTCATCCGAATGTCGTGCCCGATTTCTCTGCACACATTCCCGACTGGCATTAGCATAGCAATACACACAAAAATGGTGACAAGTATCATTATAACTCCAATTTTGGACTGTATCAAATAAAATCCTTTCCTATTTCTTTTAAAAGATGAATAACCTGGATAAAAGTACTACTCTTTTAATATCTGCACGATATGGAGATTACACAGCAGGAAGAATTGGATTATCTCCAATATAAGGCGGAAGCACATAGTTATGACCAAAATGAGAGATCAATGTTCCGTTTTATTTAAGATTAGTGGCCAAAAAATCCTTTAAAGGTTGTAAAGTTGCTGCATTCAAATCCTAATAACCAGTTATAGAAAAAACTTTACCGTTTTTGAAATACACATCCATATCGCCATAACTCCATATACTTATATCTCCAGTTGTACTTGTATCGGAAATCTCCCGTGACGGTTGCCCAACGGACAAAAGTACCATTTCTTTGGTCATTCCAATTTTGACATCAACATTTAGAATCTGCTTCCACCGTAACAAACCAAACCTTTTTATATATTCTACAGCATCTGACTTTTTGAACAGAGGAAGCATTCCAATCATTAATCCATTGTTATAAGTCAGCTTATCCCCCTCGTCGGCATTAAAAGTATAATGCTTGCCGGACTTTGATTTAAAAATGAAATAGACTTTTCCTTTTATCACTTGGATCTTATCAAGGATTCCATAAGTGTTGTTTTCATCTACCACCCATTCCTCTGTTGAATACTTATCTGATAATTGATAGTATCGATCCATTTTTCTACAACCATACAGCGTTTTTACAGTCATGCGTGTAGTATCGTTCTTCATTGTAGCTGTATAGTCTATACCGTTGTTTTCTTTTATATACACATCGCTAATAACCCAGATACTATCTTTTTCGCCTATAGTCCATTCGGTGTTAAGAACCTTATTCTTATGCTTTTCAAAATATGCCACTAACATAATGGGGCTTATGCCATCACCTAAATTGGTATAATAACATATATCTCCGTTGTCCACTCTTTTTAGCTTAAATGTTTGAGGAGGCTCAAAATCTATTATATCAAAATATGTAAATACAGGTGGTTTATAACTCTCTTGGCTTTCCCGATAGTTAGAATAGTCTTTTATGTATAGCCCGTTATATTTACTGCCAAAATAAATAGCTCTTTGTCCGATAAACTTTTGAGGATTTCTAAGTGATATATCTGTAGAATCATACCTTAGTTTATATTCGGCATCCTCTGGCTCTGCTTTTACTGTCTTGATTTGCGCAACCGCATTATTTCCTGTTGTCAAAGCTATCAGGCAAAGCACGAATAAAAACCTTCTCATAGATTATTTGTTTTGTTGAACGGGTACAACAATTGTATCATGAGGCTGTCTCATCTTCCACCAGTTGCTTGTATATAAAGTTATATTATATTGTCTTGCCATTCCTTACCGCTTTAAATGAACGACTGTAGGATTCTGGCATTCTCCGTACATCTACTTTTGGGAATATACCACACCACGCTAACGGGCAGATACTGTTATAGCACCGTCCACAACGGGGGAAGAGCAATTATGCACTCTACCACGCTTCATTGTCTTTTCATTCGCCCGGATAACCGTTTCTTTAGATATTCTGCACATGATATAAATTTTAGTTCGCTAAGATAGTTTATTTATTTCTATACATTGACATCCAGAGTTATGTTTTTCCGCTCTTGAAATAAATAACGTGAGTTCGAAATTAAATTACGTGAGTTCGAAATTAAATTAGAAAATAGCCAGTTGTCCGTCATTGACAAAGTTAATGTCAATGGCGGGCTTCTTTTCAAAAAAGCAGTATGCTGCTATAGCC
>CALUJK010000125.1 GCA_944320945.1 uncultured Bacteroides sp.
CATAGTGGTAATCGTTTAAATGTTATAATTGGGTACTATAAATTTAATACTTTTATCGCTATGTTCCTAATTATCAGAAAAATATATTTATTCTTATTTCGAACTCACGTTATTTACATTAATATCCGTATTCCTATTTATAACGATTTACTGATTCAGCGTATGCTTCAATCGGTAAATATTCATCAGCAACTGCACCTCGTGCTGGGCTTTGGTCTGCCGCGCCAGATTCTCGCGGGTAATCTCGGCCAGCAGGTCGGTAACGGTCATCGTGCCGTTCTCCACTTTGGCCTCGGCTGCTTTCCGAATGCTGTGCCTCAGGCGAATAATTTCCTCATCATCCACCATTTGACGACGCATCGACACCACCGCCGCATCCTGCTGCGTGGCTTCCAGCCGGGTATTGAACAAGAATACGTCGCGCTGCGTCTCCACCTGACGGCGACGGACATCCAAGTTACGACGGTCGTTCTTCAGCGTGTACAGACTGCCGAAGTTCCACGACATGCGGATGCCTGCCATATACCAGGCACTGAAATCATCTTCCAGCATATTCAGACCGGGATTGCCGTATGCCCCCTGCACAAACAGTCCGAAGCGAGGCATGTACCGCGTCTTGAGCGACTGCTCCTGCACATTCAGCTGTTCACTTTGGGCATCGAGCCAAAGCAGTTCCGGACGATTGTTATGCAGCAATGACACGGAAGAGGTTCGCTCTGCGACGTCCGGTTTCTGTAGCGATGCCCCCTCTCCGATCTCCTTCCCGATAAAAGCGCTCAGCATACGCACATAAGCAGTACGGGAAGTCTCCAAGGCAATGCGCTGCTGACGGGTATTGAGCTGTTCCACGCTCACGGCGTCCAAGTCGCTCTGATTGGCGATGCCGTTTTCCATGTAGGCTGCCACTTGATTGTAGGTACGGGTCAGATCCTCTTGCAGGAGTTGGTTCTGCTTCAGTTGTTCATCCAACAGCAGAATGCCGAAATAGATTTCGTTCACCCGATTGCGCAGCGCGTACATGTCCACGTCCTGACGACTCGTCTCTACTTCGGAGGCCGCCTGCGTCAGGCGCTTGCGCGAACGGATATCACCACCGTCCCACAGCGTTTGTTGCAACTCTACGGCTATCTGGTACTGGTCTTTCGGCAAACCGATATGCCCGATTTCCGGCAAATCGAACGGCAGTTCCGTGACATCGCTTTGATAAGTCACCTTTCCGGACAGAGTGAATTGCGGCAGATAGCCTTTCCCGGCATTGGCAACATCATACTCACGCGCCTTTTCTATCAACCCGTATTGGCGCATCAACGGGTAGTTGTCCCATGCCAAGCGCTGACACTCGTCTAATGTGAATGTAGAGGACGAAGTTTCCTGCCCCACGGCAGCAGATAACGGAATGAGTAACAAAAGGAACAAAAGAAAACGGGATATGGGTCTCATAGTCATTCTTTTTGAGTTTCACAATGCAAAGATAAAGCAAACATCAACTTTCTCTTTTTCTATTTAAGCACAAAGATGTCCCATAAATACGATTTTTATCGGTAATAAACAAGGATAGAGGCTCTTTTCTTATCTTTACCGAGAAAAAACATACGTATCAAGCAGAAAAAATGGGAAAATCAAGCTTCATAGATTTTGGATTTGAAGAAATTCGGCAGTTAAGGAACAACGAATCGATAAAGGAACGCAGCTTCCTTAACGATGACATCGGAATGGTAATCAGCGATGTGTTTAAAAATGTGTTATACAAACTGGTACATTCCAATCAAGTGTACCGCTTCAAAGAAGGACGAATCTTATACGTCATTCAAGGGGAAGTCCGTTTTTCCGTCAACTTGATTGAACACAAGGCACAACAAGGAGACATTCTCATCATGCCCAACAACTCACTGGTCGAAATCATAGAAAGCAGCGAAGATTATGACGGGCAGGCCATCGGCATAGATCCGGCTTTCCAACCCGAATCATTAAGCAACGTTCTATCTGAAAGCTATAACCGTAATGGTATCCTGATACCACTTTTGCCGGAAGAAGAACAACGTGTACGCACGTACTTCACTCTACTGTGGCAAACCGTACACATCATTCCATACCGGCGCGACACGGTCAAAAGCCTCCTGAATGCACTGTTACACGACCTGCGATACCTAAATGAGCAGAACAAAGCAGCCCACTCCACCCACCTATCCCGCAAAGAAGAGCTTTTTCACCGCTTTATCCGGTTAGTAAACAAACACAGCCGTAAAGAGCGTAACGTGCAGTTCTATGCCGACCAGTTATGTTTAACTCCGCACTACCTAAGCAATGTCATTCAACAAGTCAGCGGACAAACCGTAATGCAATGGATTAATCAGGCCATTACACTTGAAGCAAAGGTATTATTAAAGCACAGCGACTTGATGATGTACCAAATAGCCGACGAACTGAACTTCCCAAACCCATCTTTTTTCTCCAAATTCTTCAAGCGGATGACTGGAATGACGCCGGCAGAGTATCAGCGTTCAAAATAACAAAGCGTTTATAAAGTGACGTAGCCTTACAGACAGTAAAATGTACATACAAAAAATAAATATATAGCAGACCGTTTGTTCCGAAGCCTTACGAGCCGTGTTCCAAAGCCTTTGCGAACGCGCTCCGAAAGGCTTTCGTTCGTGCTCCGAAAGGCTTCGGAACAGCCCCCTTCCACAGCCCCTTCTGAGCGGGGGTAAAGGTGTTTCCCCGTAAAGTAATGTATTTATACAAACATCCTAAAAGTTTAAATTTTCTCTCTCAAAATACAGCATTTTACACAAACCTTATCTCCGTCGAAATTGGTGCAATAATCTGTAATCTGTGTATGGACGCCCCTTCTTTTTCAACCTACCTTTGCATCAACGAAAAAGAACCACTTAAAACGAGACGATTATGGAATATGTAAAATTGAGTAATGGCGTTAAAATGCCGATTTTGGGTTACGGAGTTTATCAGGTTTCACCGGCTGAATGCGAACGGTGTGTAAGTGATGCCATCAGTGTGGGCTACCGCTCCATCGACACGGCACAGGCATACGGTAACGAAGAGGGCGTGGGACAAGCCGTCCGGAAAAGCGGTGTGCCGCGCGAGGAACTGTTCATTACGACCAAAGTATGGATTTCCAACGCCGGATATGAGAAGGCAAAAGCCTCCATTGACGCTTCGCTACGCAAACTTCAGTCGGACTACATCGACTTATTGCTGATTCACCAGCCGTTCAATGACTACTACGGCACGTATCGTGCCATGGAAGAGGCATACCGTGCCGGCAAACTGCGTGCCATCGGTGTATCGAACTTCTATCCCGACCGCCTCATCGACATTGCCGAATTCAGCGAAATACCGCCGATGATCAATCAGGTAGAGACACACGTGTTTAACCAACAGGTGGAAGCCCAGCAAATCATGCAAAAGTATGGCACGCAAATCATGTCGTGGGGCCCGTTTGCCGAAGGTCGCAACAACTTCTTTACCAATCCGACACTAAAAGCCGTGGGCGACAAGTATGGCAAGTCTGTGGCACAAGTGGCTCTCCGCTTCCTGATTCAACGGGGAGTAGTGGTCATTCCGAAGTCTGTCAAGAAGGAGCGTATGATACAGAACATGGACGTGTTCGATTTCAAGCTGTCGGATGAAGATATGCATGCTATCCGTAATTTGGACTTGAAGCAGAGCCTGTTCTTCTCACACTACGACCCGCAAACCGTAAGTTGGCTGGTGCAATATGGTAAAAGTAAATAATAGGAAAAGATGAAAACATTGAAATCATACCTGTTTGCCGCCCTGTGCCTCCTGTCAGGTGGCATCTGTACGCTGGGAGCGCAAGAGAAAACCACCACGGCCGGCGTGCCTGTGGTGACGCTGAACAATGGAGTGGAAATGCCCCGTTTCGGACTGGGTACTTTTATGCAACCCTCTGACGAGGTGTGCGAGCAGTCGTGCCTCACGGCATTGAAGGCGGGCTATCGCCACATCGACACGGCTCATGCCTACTACGACGAAGCAGGTGTAGGACGTGCCGTCAAAGAGAGTGGTATTCCCCGCGAAGAGATTTGGATAACCAGCAAACTCTGGCCCACAGAATATGGCGAGGGTAAAACGCTGAAAGCCATTGACGAAATGCTGAAGCGTATGCAGTTGGATTACATCGACCTGCTTTACGTACATTAGCCTGTAGGTGACTTTGTCGGGGCATGGAAAGACATGGAGAAAGCGGTGAAATTGGGGAAAGTTCGTGCGCTGGGTATCAGCAACTTCGATGCCAACGATGAGGTGTGGAACGAAATTATCAGCAAATCCACCATTAAGCCTGCTGTTCTCCAGATAGAGTGTCACCCTTATGCACAACGGCTGGAGATGCGTAAGAAAGCTGCAAAGTATGGCATTCAGATGGAGTGTTGGTTTCCGTTAGGTGGAACGATGAGCAACGGTGCTCTCTTTAAAGACCCCGTCATTCAGAAAATAGCCAAAGCACATGGAAAGACGCCGGCTCAAATCATTCTGCGCTGGCACATACAGGAGGGATTCTCCGTCATCCCAGGTGCATCGAATCCGGACTACATCAAAGAGAATATCCAAATCTTCGACTTCGCCCTGAGCGAAGCAGAAATGCAGCAGATGCGTTCACTCAACAAAGAGAAACGTTTCTTTAACGCAACACTGGAAGATGTAGAGAAAATGGTGTGGGGAGCTAAGTTGTAACTCACAAACAAAAAGAGGGCGTGTCATAATGAAGTATGGCACGCCCTCTTATATATAATATAATGTGGGAAATAGTTATTCAGCCTGAGGTAGCCACTCACTACCCGTCTTGTAGATATACTTCATATCATTGTAACGGGCTGCTTCATCTTTCTTCAGCTGTTTGGACCAAGATACTCTGGCTTTTGCGTTAGCTCCCTCACCCGTACTCTTATACTCGGCATAACGGGCTGTCTTCTCATTGGAAACCTTACCCCAGTTGTGCCAGCCAGCAGGAAGGATGTGTTTACCCATCTCGCACTCAACGAACACAGTAGCTGCATACGGACGCCACGGACGGCCCAGATAAACTTTAGTTACCCCCTGAGCAGCCGTCAGCTTACAGTGACGGAATACATAGCCCACTTCGATGTCTTGCGGAGTGGAGGCAGCCGTGATGTACGAATCACGTTTGCTATGTATCGTACAATTATCAAACAAAGCGGTGGAAGGACCAAAAATAAAGTCTGTAGTGCCTTCTATATAACAATCCTTGAAATACAGACGCGTTCCGGCTGTTCCGGTATAAATAGTGTCTTGATTACCTAAGAAACGGCAATTGATGAATACCAGGCGGTCACCCTCGGTGTGCAAGGCCACAGCCTGTCCCAATTGAGCTGCATTATTCTCGATAGTCAGATTGCGGAAAGTAATGCCGTTTCCTTCTACTTTCATCGTATAGGTACGGAAAGTACCCATCTTATTGATATTGGCATGGTCGTCAAACGTGATAACGGTCTTCTCTGCATCCTCACCGATAATCTCTACATTCTGCAGCCATGACGGGATGATGACTTTTTCTTTATATACACCGTTCTTCACCAATATCGTCACGCAATAGTCCATAAAGGCGCGGACACCTTCCATAGCTTCGGTCAGCGTGCGATAGTCGCCCGTACCGTCACGTGAAACAATCAGCGTATCCTTCCACTGTTGGGCAGGTACAACGTTCACAATTTTCTTCACCTCTTGTAGACGTTCCCATTCCAAGGAAGCCAGGATAAAAGGTCCTACCGCTTTGGGGTCGTTATCGCGAATGGTCTCATTAATATAATATTCATAATCACCCGAACGGTACACTTTTCCACCCAAACCGGCTACGGCGCAAGCATCGGTGATCGTTACCAAACCATCTTTATCCACCTTGATAAAACGGTCAAGGAATCCCTTATAACCTTTAATGGCCACTTTCAGATAAGACTTATCGATATAACCTTTGCGCACACCTTTGAACAAGGAATAAATGAACATGGCGGAACAGGAAGATTCCAGATAGTTACCCGGCTCGCCACTCTTGTCCAGCACCTGATACCACAGACCGGTCTTTTCGTCCTGTCTCTTCTGAATCATTTTGGCAAGATGATTGAAAATAACCAGCATGGAATCACGGCCGGCCTCTTGTTCCGGAATAAATTCGAGAGCATCTACGAAAGCCATGGCATACCAGCCCATAGCACGTCCCCAACTGTGCAGGGACTGACCGGTCTTGGGATCTGACCACTTTTGCTTACGCGAAACATCACACGCATGACGGAACAGGTCGTTCTTGGCATCATACGTATGACGGGCTGCCATAAGGAATTGGTTGATGACGTCAGCATAATCATTCACTTGGTTGTTGCGGTAAGCATATTCTGCATAGAAGGGCGCTCCCATATAGATGCCGTCCAGCCATACTTGGTTAGGATATACTTTTTTATGCCAAAAACCGCCATCGGCATTACGCGGATGGTCATCCAACTGGCTACGCATCAGCGCAAGCGCTTTTTTATACTTCTCTGCCTTTTCCTGCTCGTAAATGCGGAAAATGAACTTGCCTGAATTAATACGATCCAAGCTGAACTCTTCTCGCTTATACATTTTGATAGTACCATCAGCATTCACCATCGTGTCGGCATAAGCCAGGGCATAATCGTAAATCTTCTTACCACCAAAAGGTGCATATTGTTCACCATAACGGTCATATACAGCCAGCATGGACTGTAACTCCAGACCGTGACAATAATCCCATTTCAATTTCGGCTGGAAATCCAACTGCCAAGATTCCGGCCAACGAATCATTTCAGATTCGACCATACGCAATGACCATGGCAAATCACTGCTGACACGTTGCGCAAACAAATCTAACGAGGACAGCAGAAGCAATCCTGATAGAATAAAATTACAAACAAAACTTTTTTTCATGGATTTTACTTATTAGGCATTAGACCTTACATTAATTCATGAAGCAAAAATAGTCTTTTCCATGTAAACATCTGTGTATTTTTCATCACAGAGCGTGTATTATTTGTTTTTCACGTCCAAAAACATTCATTTTTTATATATCAACAATCAAAATTGTCCAAAAATCGCTCTTTTAATGATTTATTAAACTCTACAAATTTGATTAATTAAGAAAAGGTTTTATTTTTGGCACAGTTTTTAGGGAGAATACTATCGTTAAACATATAAATTTATAATCTAAAAGCAACAGAATGGAACAAGTATTCAGTTACATTATTAGCCTCGGTGCATCGGTAATGATGCCTATTATCTTTACAATTATTGGTTTGTGCATTGGTATGAAATTCGGGAAGGCCCTGAAGTCTGGTCTTTGCGTGGGTGTGGGTTTCGTTGGTCTAGGTGTAGTCACCGCCTTGTTGACAACCAACTTCGACAGTCCTTTGAAAGCAATCTCCGATCTCTACCACCTGCAACTGAACGTATTCGACATGGGTTGGCCCGCAGCAGCTGCCGTGGCCTACAATACCGCCGTTGGCGCATTGATTATCCCGATTTGTCTGGGTGTGAATCTGCTGATGCTTGTCACCAAGACAACACGTACCGTAAATATCGACTTATGGAACTACTGGCATTTCGCCTTTATCGGTGCCGTAGCTTACTTCGTTATGGGTGAGAGTTTGGCATGGGGCTACTTTGCCGCCATTGTCTGCTACATCATCACGTTAGTTTGCGCCGACCTCACGGCAGACAAATTCCAAAAATACTATGATTTGGAAGGTATCTCCATCCCTCAGCCTTTCTGCCAGAGCTTCACGCCTTTCGCCATCCTCATCAACAAAGCACTGGACAAAATTCCCGGTTTCTCCAAACTGGATATTGACGCCGACGGTATGAAAAAGAAATTCGGTGTAATTGGCGAACCTTTGGTACTGGGTGTCATTGTAGGTATGCTCATCGGCTGGGCAGCACAATTAGACATCAAGAAAGTGCTCTTCTTAGGTATTACAATGGGTGCCGTCATGGAACTCATTCCCCGCATCACTTCCCTCTTCATCGAAGGATTGAAACCCATTTCTGAAAAAACGTCCGAATTAGTGAAAAATAAATTCAACGGTAAAAAGGTACACATCGGCATGAGTCCAGCATTAGTTATCGGTCACCCCGCGACTTTGGTGGCATCCGTCATCCTGATTCCGGTCATCCTTGCATTGGCCGTATTCCTGCCGGGCAACCAGTTCCTTCCGTTGGCTTCATTGGCAGGTATGTTTTACCTCTTCCCCATGGTATTGCCTTACACCAAAGGTAATGTATTGAAGACATTGATTATCGGTCTGATAACACTGATTATCGGCTTGTATTTTGTAACTGACATGGCTCCGGACTTTACATTGGCAGCCAACAATGTATACGCTGAAACGCACGATGCTGCCGCACGCATTCCTGAAGGTTTCTCCGGCGGTGCACTCGACTTCGCTTCTTCTTTCTTCGGATGGGTTATCTATAGAGGAGTCAAGTTGGAGTATATAGGTGGCGCAATTCTTGCTATAATAGCCATCGCGATGATGCTTATCAACCGCCGCATCATCATCCGCAGCGAAAGAGAAGCCAAAAAGGCTGCTCAATAAATCCGAAAGAAAATCACTGTAATAGAAAAAATAGAAATTATTCATTTAAATAGATTAAACAATGAAAAGATTAGCATTCGCATGTATCTTGGGTGCAGCTGCCATAGCAGCCAACGCTCAAATGAACTACAAAGTACAGACAGCTTGCCATCCGCAAGATGTAAAACATTACGACACAGAGCGCCTGCGCAGCTCATTCATGATGGAGAAAGTAATGGCTCCCGATGAAATCAACCTTACCTACACACTGTATGACCGTCTGATTTACGGTGGCGTCATGCCGGTAAACAAAGTCCTGAAGTTGGAAACCTTCCACGAATTGGGACCGGAAATCACTTATTTCTTGGAGCGTCGTGAATTGGGTGTTATCAATATAGGTGGCGACGGAGTAGTAACCGTAGATGGCAAGGAGTACCCCATGAAATATAAAGAAGCCCTCTACGTAGGATGCGGCAACAAGGAAGTTACTTTCAAGAGCAACGATGCTACCAAGCCGGCTAAATTCTACATCAACTCAGCTCCGGCTTACAAGCAGTTTGTTACTCAACTCATCACTACCGATGTGAAAGCACAAAAAGCTGACCCGAAAAAATACGCGTTAGCCATCTCTGACCACTATGGTAAAGCTGAAGAGAGCAACGACCGTGTCGTTAATCAGCTGATTGTAAAAGAAGTTTTGGAAAGAGTTAAAGGCGGTGGTACGAACCAACTGCAAATGGGTCTTACCGAACTGGCTCCGGGTTCTGTATGGAACACCATGCCTGCTCATACCCACACGC
>CALUJK010000126.1 GCA_944320945.1 uncultured Bacteroides sp.
CAATGAGTTCTTCTATGTGACGACGTTGGGCGATTTCGTAGTGACGAATGACTTGGTAAACTATGTGCAAGATTTGTATGACCATTATGCAGTAAGCTTGGATAGCAAGCCTTTGATTTACTTCAAGGAATCTAAGGATGGTAGTCTTATCTTCCCTGAAAACCTGACAAACGACCATGCTATAGACCTCTTCTATTACAATAAGTTAACGAAGATTGTGAATAGAGGCACGCAGGTGATAGAAAAACCTATCATCTATCATTATGAAAATTCTGTTGAGGACCTTCTGAAGGCATTAGATACGTCTCTTCCTAAGTGGTGTGCCGGCTTGAAGACTGACGGTATAGATTTGTCTTATAAGCTGGAAGCTGTAGCTGCAAATATGCTTTATGGCGGCATTGCTTCTATCACAAATGAGAAGGAGCTGACTATAAAGAATGTAGTAATTGATGCCGACCATGTAAAGGATGCCATTTATAATGCAGAAGGGGCAACATTGAATATGGAATATTCTGTAATTGTTGGCAATAGAGGCTGCGCCGAAGCCGAAGTGCTAAATGAGGGTACACTGAATATGACTGCTTCTGCCATATTTGGTACGTTGCACAATGATGGAGAAACTGAGATTCTGCCTGCAACATATCAAACTGCAACATGTCCCACAGTTATTGAAACTGTTGAAAATTTCAATGATTGCATCGGTTGTAAGGACGAGGCAGCATTGCTTGTTGTTGACAATGGAGCTAGATTGATGGTTGTTGATGGTATGAACGGCAATGATAAGGGCAGAAAACTGTATTTAGGCATAGTAGAAAACTATGGAGAATTCATTGCGTTAGATGAATTTGTGAACTATGGTAGAATCGTCAATGGTTCAGAAAAATTGGCAGGATTGAATACTACCGTTACAATGAGCGGTGTTGTGAACAAATCCGGTTTGCAGTGTGAAGCCGTGAAGCTGAACAATGGTGCATACGATAAGGGAATCATCAACTGGGGCAATCTGACCGTGAATAACGAGGGATACATCTATGTTGCTAGCGAGTATGCTCCGATTACGTTGACAAATAGTGAAGAATTTAAGGACTTCCATAAAGCAGGTGTCATCGAAAATACAAAGCATGCAAACATCCGCAAAACTGGTACGATGGAAAGCCCGATGGATGTGAACGTCATCATCTATACCGTTGATAGCGAAACGGCCAACATTGAGGATATCACTGAATGGATAAGCACATATAATGATTATAATAAGGTGGTTCTGAAAGTAGACTTGTTAACTGCTAAGGATTATACTTCATTCGACAAGCTTTCCTTCCAAACAGAAGAAAGTGAAGTTGAATTTGCAAACAACGAGACCCTCATCCAAGGCCGTTCTATGAGCGAGGATGGTGAGTTTATCGTACATTTGGCAACGAGCAACGTTAAAGTCGATGGGACTGTCCGTCTGAAACATGGAACCAAACTCCGCGTTGGCCAATACGAGAATCCGAATATCTCTTGCACTGTATACGGAGAAGGCTTGATTGATGTTCAAAACAAAACTTGGCTTCAGGCAATGGGCTCTTCTGATGTTTTGAATTGCACAGTTGAAGCTTGGGGAAGTTCAGCTGTTACAGGCTTTGAGACAGGAAACGATAATATCAAGTTGAACTGATCGGAAATAGAGTGTGAAGTAATCCTTTTTTGGAATATTAAGATTGTCTCCGCAGGGAATTCCTCTGTGGAGACATTTTTATTCCTATGCCGCCGTGAGGCGTCAACTGCCTGTCCCGGGTGAGGGATAGTGCAAATCTGTTGCCGAATATTTGTCGGCAATAACCGTTTGTTTGTTTAGAGGGTGGTTCATATGGCCACCCTCTTTCATGTATGACGGGCATGTCATGCATCTTTGGTGAAAGCCACAAGGAGCATAGTTACCGAAAGAGGACAGAAAGAGAAAGTAGGTCAGAAAAACTTTCGTTTCCCAACCTACTCGATTTATTTTTATGAATTCAAAAACCACTTATATATGGCCAAATACCTATTTAGCTACGACGCACGCGACGCTGGCGCTGGCGTGCACAACAACATTCGTAAAATCTTGATGGAGCATTACCGGAACGTGGACCGCCCGGTGGAATCCACCTATATTTTCGAGCGGGACGAATGTCCTATCAATGATTTGCGCCGGGAATTGGAATTCCTGTTCAGGGGATTCAATATGGCTTTTGTCGCAGCCCGCTTGGTCGAGGATGCCTATACTGAAGGTGCGTCGGCTATACGGCGCACGAACAGGAGGCTGGTTGAGCAGATGAAAGGGTAGTCAGGACAGGGGACAGATGTTACACCGTATCTCTCCCGACGTTTAGCCACGGACAAGAACAAAGGCACGGAGGCACAGCATCGATTCCCCCTACGACGGGGTGGTCGAGACGCTGTGCCTCCGTGCCTTTTAATAATAATGTGGGGCTACTTCAGCCCTATTTCTTCATCCGCATCTTCACCTGCATCTGCACCGAGTGCACCGCCACCATGATGGGATACCAGAACGCTTCGCCGGGTGCCAGTGCGCCCATCTGCACGCAACGCTTGACGACGCGGCGCAGGGTGTACCACTTGCCGGCCCAGTAGCCACGGGGACGC
>CALUJK010000127.1 GCA_944320945.1 uncultured Bacteroides sp.
TTCCATAGCGATGCGCCGTGCCGCACGCTCGGTCGTAAAAGAACTGACAATGCAAGTTATCAAAATCAACAGTACGGTACCATTCAGCACATCTTCATTCAACAACCGTTCGCCATTGGGCAAAATGATGCTATAGCCCACTAACACTGCCGCCAATGTGGCAGCCGCCTGCGCGTTGCTCAATCCGAACATCAGTTCACGCTCTAAAGCCACCATACGATATATTTTCTGTGTCATCCACGAAGCAATCCACTTACCGCCCAGTGCCACGGTTATCATCACCGCCGCCACTTTCAAGGCTTCTCCCTCACTGCCGAAGATGACATGCAAATCTATCAGCATCCCCACCCCTATCAAGAAATAGGGAATAAACAGCGCATTGCCCACAAACTCCAACTGGCTCATCAGCGGTGACACATGTGGAATAAGCCGATTCAGCACCAACCCCACCAAGAATGCGCCCAAAATGCCTTCCATGCCGATAGCCTCCATCAACCCGGCTCCCAGAAAGACCATGACAAGGACAAATATAAACTGCATCACATTGTCATCATAACGGCGGAAGAACCACCGGCCGATGCGGGGCAAAAAATACATGATAAGCGCTCCTAATACAACAAACCTTGCCAGCAACCACACCCAAAAGTAACTTCCCGACTCGCCTTTAAACAATCCGCTGATGATGGCCAACACCAGCAAGGTCAGCGTATCTGTCACCGCCGTACCTCCTACGGCTATACTGACACTACGATGACGCGACACACCATAACGTATTACAATGGGATAGGCCACCAATGTGTGCGAGGCATACATACTGGCCAGCAGAATAGAGGTCAACAGACTGTATTCCAGCAGCCACATGTTAGTCACCATACCGATACTTATCGGCACAATGAAAGCCAACAATCCCAGCACCACGGCCTTGCCCCGGTTCTTCTTGAAGTCAGCCATGTTCATCTCCAGCCCCGCCAAGAACATAATGTAGTAAAGTCCCACTTTGCCAAACAACTCGAAACTGCTGTCGCGTGCCAAGATATTGAATCCATGCTCGCCTACAGCCACTCCCGCCAGAATCATACCGATAATATGTGGTATGCGCAACTTACCCATCACAATGGGTGCCAGCAGAATAATAAACAGCACCAAGAAAAATATCCATGTAGGGTCAGTTATGGGGAGGGTAATATCGAGAGAAAGCCAATCCATAATTTGCAAGGTTTTAGATTTTGTGTGCAAAATAACTAAAAAGTTTTCACTTAATAAAGCCTGATACAGCAATTTGTCGTACTTTTGCAGCATCGTGTAACAATTAGGAACCGGCAGCACGCAAATGCCGCGTTAAAAGAACCACATGATGTTTAATCCAAAAACAGTAAAAATATGAAAGTAGCAATTGTAGGAGCAAGTGGTGCCGTAGGACAAGAGTTTCTGCGGGTACTCGACGAACGTAATTTTCCCGTTGATGAACTCGTATTGTTTGGCAGCAAGCGCAGTGCCGGCACCAAATACGCCTTCCGTGGTAAAGACATCGAAGTAAAACTCCTTCAACATAACGATGACTTCAAAGGAGTAGATATCGCCTTTACCTCTGCCGGAGCAGGTACTTCGAAAGAGTTTGCCGAAACCATCACGAAATATGGCGCAGTGATGATAGATAACTCCAGCGCCTTCCGCATGGATGCCGATGTGCCCTTAGTAGTACCCGAAGTAAATGCTGCCGACGCCAAAGACCGTCCGCGCGGCATCATCGCCAACCCGAACTGTACCACCATCCAGATGGTAGTAGCTCTGAAGGCCATCGAACAGCTGAGCCACATCAAGACTGTACACGTATCTACTTATCAGGCAGCCAGCGGTGCCGGAGCTGCCGCTATGGACGAATTGTACACCCAATACCGCCAGGTACTGGCAGGCGAACCGGTCACCGTTGAGAAGTTCGCTTATCAGTTGGCATTCAACCTCATCCCGCAGATTGACGTATTCACAGAGAACGGCTATACCAAGGAAGAGATGAAGATGTACAACGAGACACGCAAGATTATGCACAGCGATGTCAAGGTGAGTGCCACTTGTGTCCGTGTGCCTGCCCTGCGTTCACACTCGGAAAGCATCTGGGTAGAGACCGAGCGCCCCATCTCAGTGGAAGAGGCACGCGAAGCATTCGCTAAAGGCGAAGGTCTGGTGCTGATGGATAATCCGGCAGAGAAAGAATATCCCATGCCGTTGTTCCTGGCCGGCAAAGACTCTGTTTACGTAGGCCGCATCCGCAAAGACCTGACCAATGACTGCGGACTGACCTTCTGGATTGTAGGCGACCAAATCAAGAAAGGTGCTGCGCTGAATGCCGTACAAATTGCCGAATACCTCATCCGGGAAAAGGCGCTGTAAATCGAATCAACAGAAACAGAGTGGGGTTGTGCATGTCTGCAGACAATGCACAACCCTGTTTCTTTTTCCTCCCTCTCCCTCACTCCTCTTGAACAAAAACTTCCACAACACAGAATTATTTCCCCCGCCACATGCAATTCTTCGGCAGATTCTTCTAACTTTGTGCGCATAACCCATATATCTGTTCCATGAAAAGAGCACTGATTAGCATCCTGCTGTTATGCCTGCTGATGCCGGCAAAGGCACAAGAGCCTGCTGCATCAACCACCTGCAACAAAATAAAGACCGGCATCGCCGACCGCATCATACCCGCCGACGAGCAAACCGACCGCTACCTGCCCCTGCTGCGCGACCGCCGCATAGCCCTCTTCACCAACCATACCGCCATGATTGGCAACCGCCATCTGCTGGATCTGCTGCTGGCAGAGAACATCCACGTGACTGGCGTATTCAGCCCCGAACACGGTTTCCGCGGCACCGTTGAAGCCGGAGGCACCGTACGCAGCAGCGTAGATGAAAAGACAGGCGTACCCATCCGCTCCCTGTACGGTGGGGGCAAAAGCAAAGGCCCTTCAGCCGAATCAATGAAGACATTTGACGCACTGGTGGTAGATATACAAGACGTGGGACTGCGTTTCTACACCTATTATATCAGTATGCTTCACCTGATGGATGCCTGCGCCAAGGCTGACAAACCGGTCATTGTGCTGGACCGCCCCAATCCCAACGGTTTCTACGTGGACGGCCCGTTGCTGAACATGAAGCGATACAAATCGGGCGTAGGCGCCCTGCCCATCCCCATCGTGCACGGCATGACGCTGGGCGAACTGGCACAAATGATAAACGGCGAGGGCTGGCTCAGCGAAGGCCGCCGCTGCCAGTTGACCGTCATTCCCTGCCTCGGCTACACCCATCAGTCCCTCTACCAACTCCCCATACCTCCCTCTCCCAACCTGCCCAATATGCAGGCCATCTACCTATACCCCAGTATCTGCCTGTTCGAAGGTACAGTGGTCAGTCTGGGACGCGGCACGGACAAACCTTTCCAGGTGTACGGACACCCGCAGATGACGGGCTGCAACTATACCTTCACCCCCCGCAGCGTATCCGCCGCCAAGAATCCGCCTCAACGAGACAAGCTATGCCACGGCGTTGACCTGAGCCGTCTGTCCCAAGACAGCATCCGCGCCCGCGGCATCGACCTGACATACGTCATCCACGCCTACCGCAATCTGAACATGGACGAACGCTTCTTCACCTCCTTCTTCGAACTGCTGACAGGAACCGACTCCGTACGCCACATGATTATGGAAGGCCGCACGGCCGACGAAATCCGTGCCTCCTGGCAACCGGACGTGGAGCAATTCAAACAGCAACGCCGACCGTACCTCCTCTACCCCGAGTAGGGAACGAACAATGCGCAAAACGTCGTTTAATCTATTACTGACCTTTTATAAAAACATCCACTACACATCATGAAAAGTATCTGGCTCAGTCTCATACTTCTGGCAAACATGACAGGAAAAGCATTCGCCGCCAGCGACAGGATGCCTACATCCAACACATTGAAACAATACTATATTTCGCCCACGGGCGACGACCGGAACGACGGGAGCGAACAAAGTCCGCTCAGGAGCATACATAAGGCACAACAACTGGCAACGCCTCATTTCGGCAAAAGCGATATCCAATTCCTCTTCATGGATGGCATACACTACCTAGACAGCTGCATTCGTATCGCCCCCGAACAGTCCGGAACCAAGCAGCACACTGTGACCTATGCCGCCGTGCACAGCGGAAAAGCCTCCCTAAGCGGAGGACGCTCGCTGACGCTGCATTGGAGCAAATATAAAGGCAACATCTGCCAAGCCAAAGTCAAGGGCATAGTTGCCGACATTGACCAGCTGTACGTAAACGGCCGACGGAAACCGATGGCACGCTACCCGAATATCGTCGAAGGAAAAAACGTTTTCGACTGCTGGGAACTGTCGCACAGCATCAAGCCCAACCCGGAAAAAGACGTGCTGAATCCCCAACGCATCGCTTCTTGGAAAAACCCCGAAGGGGCTTACATACACGCCATGCACAAGGCCATTTGGGGTGACATGCACTGGCTGGTCAAAGGGAAAAACAACAAAGGGGAACTCATTAGCGAAGGTGGCTGGCAGAATAACCGCCCGTCACCGATGCATCCCGTGTACAGAATCGTAGAAAACGTATTCGAGGAACTGGACAGTCCCGGTGAATGGTACTACGACAGGAAAACCTCCACTCTGTATTACTGGCCCGAACAGGACGAAGACATGACGCGAGCAACGGTGGAGACTGTAGTTTTGAAAGAGCTCGTCCGGTTCTCGGGGACAAAAGAGACGCCGGTGTCCCACATCACGCTGCGCGGACTCACCTTTAGGCACGTGGCACGAACCTTCATGGACAACAAAGAGCCGCTCCTCCGAAGCGACTGGACTATCTACCGAGGTGGTACAATCACCCTCAACGGAACCGTCTCCTGCATGATTGACGATTGCGAGTTCGATCAAGTAGGCGGAAATGCCATCTTCGTGAACAACTACAACCGCAACCTGCTCATCAAGGGATGCTACATACACGAATGCGGCAGCAACGGCATCGCGTTTGTCGGCGACCCTGCCACCGTCAGAAGCCCGCTGTTCCGCTACGCCCCGCAGAACTACGAGACCATAGACCGCACCCGGGGACCGCAAGGGGACAACTATCCGGCCAATTGCCGCGTAGAAGAGTGTCTCATCACACAGACCGGACGATTCGAAAAGCAAACGGCTCCGGTGCAAATCTCCATGTCGCACAAGATTACAGTCTCCCACTGCTCCATATACGATGTTCCCCGAGCAGGCATCAATATCAGTGAAGGCACCTTCGGCGGACATGTCATCGAGTATTGCGACGTATTCAACACCGTTCTGGAAACCAGCGACCATGGTAGCTTCAACTCTTGGGGAAGAGATCGCTACTGGACGCCGGAAATAAAAGAGACAAGCTTGCAAGTAGAACAAGACACACTATTACCCTGGCTCGATACACTGGACGAAATCATCTTAAGAAACAACCGGTGGCGGTGCGACCACGGCTGGGACATTGACTTAGACGATGGTTCAAGCCACTACCGGATATACAACAACTTATTGCTGAACGGCGGTCTAAAGCTGCGCGAAGGATACAACCGCATAGCCACTAACAACGTTATCATCAACAACACCTTGCATCCACATGTATGGTACCGCAACAGCGGAGACGTCTTTAAGTACAACATCATCTTCTCTGCCTACAAAGCCATAGGGATGCAAGCAAGCATCCCGGCAAACGAAAAATGGGGCAAAGAAATAGACTACAACATGTTCGTGACCGACGAACAAGCTCCCAAAACTTTCAACGGGAACGGGTGCGACCTGCATTCGATAGCAGGGAGCCCACAGTTCTACGATGAAAAATCCGGCGACTTCCGCATACAAGCAAGTTTCGAGGACAAAGGCTTCTTATTCCGTAACTTCTCCATGGATAACTTTGGTGTGACGCTCCCGAAGCTGAGACGCATCGCCAAAACGCCGGAAATTCCACCGTTACAAATTGCGAAAGAGAGCAAAGGGAAACAAAGCGTAACATCTTGGTACGGGGCAACCATAAAGAATATTGAAACATTGGGCGAACAATCTGCCATCGGGCTGGAAAACCGATGCGGGATACTATTAATATCAATACCACAAAAATCCCCATTATCTGCCCACGGGCTTCAGGTGAATGATGTCATTCTGGAAGTACAAGGAAAAAAAATTTGCAATGTAGATGACTTACAACAAATGGATGCAGACAATGGCGACCTTCCCCTTAACTTAATGCTGACCATCTGGAGAAACCAAGAAAAAGTAGAAATCAATATTAATCGATAACTTTCTATGTCCCCTTTCATCGTTATTCTCACCATAGCCCTTTACTTCGCCCTGCTATTCCTCGTGTCGTGGTTGGCAGGCAGACGGGCAGACAATGCCGGCTTTTTCACCGGCAACCGCCGTTCACCGTGGTACGTTGTGGCATTCGCCATGATAGGTGCCAGTATCTCCGGTGTCACCTACGTCTCCGTGCCCGGCATGGTGACGGCAAGTTCGTTCGGCTATTTGCAAATGGTGATGGGGTTCATCGTGGGACAACTCATCATCGCCTTTGTGCTGACGCCCCTGTTCTACCGCATGAATCTCACCTCCATCTACCAATATCTGGAAAACCGCTTCGGCGTATCGTCCTACCGCACAGGGGCATGGTTCTTCTTCCTCTCGAAGATGTTAGGAGCAGCGGTGCGCCTCTACCTGGTATGCCTCACGCTGCAACTGCTGGTGTTCGGGCCGTTAGGAGTACCGTTCATCGGCAATGTGGTCATCACCATGTTGCTGATATGGCTCTACACGTTCCGCGGCGGGGTGAAGTCGCTGGTATGGACGGATTCGCTAAAGACGCTCTGTCTAGTTGTCTCTGTGGTATTGTGCATCTACTATATAGGCAAGGCACTGGGACTGACGGCGGGCGGCATGGTGCAGACAGTGGCAGACAGCGACCTGTCTCGCATCTTCTTCCTAGATGATGTGACGGAGAAACAATACTTCTGGAAGCAGTTCCTGGCAGGCATCTTCACCACCATTGCCATGAACGGACTGGACCAGGACATGATGCAGCGCAACTTGAGCTGCCGCAATTCGCGCGAGTCGCAACTCAATCTGATGACAAGCATTGTGCTACAGTTCGTGGTCATTGCCCTGTTTCTCTCGCTGGGCGTACTGCTCTATCTCTTTGCGGACAGTCGCGGCATTACCATACAGCACAGCGACGAACTGTTCCCCCTCGTGGCCACCGGCGGTTATCTACCCGTAGTGGTGGGCGTAATGTTCGTTGTCGGACTGACCTCATCGGCCTATTCCGCTGCCGGTTCTGCCCTGACGGCACTCACCACGTCATTCACCGTTGATATACTGGGTACACGGGGACAGGACGAGCAGCAGACTGCCCGCCGCCGCAACCGTGTACACATCGCAATGGCGGTACTGATGGCGGTCGTTATCTTCCTCATCGGTATACTGAACAACACCAGTGTCATTGATGCTGTCTATACGCTGGCCAGCTACACATACGGGCCTATCCTCGGCATGTTTGCTTTCGGCATACTGACCCGCCGGCGGATACGCGACCGCTATGCACCGCTTGTCTGCCTCATAGCGCCGGTGTTGTGCTTCGTGCTGCAACAGAACTCCGAAGCGTGGTTTGGCGGTTACCAGTTCAGTTATGAGATATTGATACTTAATGCACTGTTCACCTTCATCGGGCTGCTGCTGACTACGCGGAACAAGCGCCGCTGATGCAGCTTCAGCACGTACCCCGACGGATCCGGACACTGCCGGAACATCTTCCCTATTAACCCATTAACCCTATCGTATGAAACTTGAAGCATCTCTCCTCCCCTGCACCCTCATCGCCGACAGCGGTGCCACCAAGACCGACTGGTGCCTCCTCACTCCGGACGGCACTGCCCGCATCTACTCCACCTGCGGGCTGAACCCTTACTTCTTTTCCGAAGACGAGATTGTCCGGGAGTTGTCCGCCTCTCTCCTTCCCAAGCTGGCAGATGCCCCGATAGAGGCGGTGCATTTCTATGGCGCGGGGTGCATCCACGAGCCGGCAGAGGTTATGCGCTGTGCCCTCAACCGTTGCTTCCCCTATGCCCACATCGCGGTACAGACGGACATGCTGGGCGCTGCCCGTGCCTTGTGCGGACACTCGTCCGGCATTGCCTGCATACTGGGCACCGGCTCCAACTCCTGCTTGTATGACGGGCAACAAATCATTGCCAATGTCTCCCCATTAGGGTACATTTTAGGGGATGAAGGCAGCGGCGCCGTATTAGGCAAACTTTTAGTCAGTGATGTGTTGAAACACCAGCTTCCTGCCGATATCTGTTCCCGTTTCTTCGAACGCTTCGGTCTGACGCAGGCAGAGATTATCGACCGCGTGTACCGACAGCCCAATCCTAACCGTTTTCTGGCATCACTCTCTCCTTTCTTGGCGGAGAACATACACGAGCCGATTCTCTGTGCATTGGTATGTAATAGTTTCACGGCTTTCATTCGTCGGAATGTCATGCAGTACGAGGGGTGGAACGGGCAACTTATCCACTTCTGCGGTTCCGTGGCGTGGCACTACCGCCCTCTCCTGCAAAAGGTAGCAGACGCAACGGGGATTCGGGTCGGCAATATCCTGCAACGGCCGATGGAGGGGTTAGTGCGCTATCATGCTTCAACAACAGAATAAAAAAGTAGCATCGCGTGTGCTGCATATCCATATAAAAACAAAGCTGCCTCAAAACCTGACATCATTCATATCTGTCAAGTTTTGAGGCAGCCTTCTATAGTATATAATATACCGGAAGTTATGCAGGTTATTCCAACCCTATCAAATTGATATCAAAAATTAACGTCGAATAACCGGGAACACTTCCGCTTCCACCAGAGCCATAACCAGACTCCCATGGAATATATAAAATCCATCTTTCACCCACACGCATATACTGCAAAGACCATGTCCACCCATTAACCACACCATTCACAGAAAACGTAGTAGACGAATCAAATTCAGTCGGTATTTTTGTTGGTGGAATGGGTATTTCTTGGTCCAAAGCGCCATATCCATCAAAGTTTCCGTCGAACGAATCGCCCGTAATCAGCGTCCCATAGTAGAAAGCCTCCACCGTAGAGTGCCAACCGCTGTAGTTGGGAGTTTCACCATCGGGATTCGCCACTAACTTCTTACAATAAATATATCGCTTCGTCGTACCGGTACTATTTCCACGATCCTCAATGGCATATATCTGCCCCAACTCCATTGCATCTGCATCTTCCTGGTCAACAATATACCGATTGCCCACATACGTTGCAACCGAATCGATATACGCTTCGTTGCGCTCCTGCCAGTTGTCATACACACTGACTTCCTCCGTCTCCTCACAGGCAGCGAACGTCACACCGAACAACGCCAACAGGACGAACAGCCGCAACAGCCCGGCACTTTTCATTCTTAATCTTTCACTCTTCATTCTTCCGTTATTTAAAGCGTTTTGAGCAGCGACGTGATGCTGACGCGGTCGGCAATAATATTATCCAGCTCAGCAATGGGCACACGCTCCTGCTGCATGGTGTCACGGTTACGCAACGTCACGCAGTTGTCCTCCAATGTCTGGTGGTCCACAGTGACGCAGTAAGGCGTACCGATGGCATCCTGACGGCGATAACGCTTACCGATAGAGTCTTTCTCGTCGTACTGGCAATGGAAGTGGAACTTCAGGTTGTCGATAATCTCGCGTGCCTTTTCGGGCAGACCGTCTTTCTTTACCAACGGCATCACGGCCAGTTTGACGGGAGCCAATGCTGCGGGCAACTTCAGCACGACGCGTGTCTCGCCGTTCTCCAGTTTCTCTTCGCAATAAGAAGCGGACATGATGCTGAGGAACATGCGGTCCACACCGATAGAGGTCTCGATAACATACGGCGTATAGCTTTCGTTCGTCTCCGGGTCGAAGTACTTGATGTTCTTGCCGGAGTATTTCTCGTGCTGGCTCAGGTCGAAGTTGGTGCGGCTGTGGATTCCCTCCACTTCCTTGAAGCCGAACGGCATCAGGAACTCGATGTCCGTAGCGGCATTGGCATAGTGCGCCAGTTTCTCGTGGTCGTGGTAGCGGTAGTGGTCGTCACCAAAGCCCAGTGCCTTGTGCCACTTCAGGCGGATTTCTTTCCACTTCTTAAACCACTCCAATTCGGTGCCCGGCTTTACAAAGAACTGCATTTCCATCTGCTCGAACTCACGCATACGGAAGATGAACTGACGGGCTACAATCTCGTTACGGAATGCCTTACCTATCTGGGCGATACCAAAAGGAATCTTCATACGGCCGGTCTTTTGCACGTTCAGGTAGTTCACGAAAATGCCCTGTGCCGTCTCCGGACGCAGATAGACCTTCATAGCGCCGTCGGCGGTAGAACCCATTTCGGTGGAGAACATCAGATTGAACTGACGGACTTCCGTCCAGTTCTTCGTACCGCTGATGGGGCACACGATTTCCTCGTCGATGATGATTTGGCGCAGTTCATTCAAATCCGGACCGGCGTTCATGGCCTTTGAATAGCGTTCGTGCAGCGCGTCGCGCTTTGCCTGATGCTCCAGTACACGGGCGTTAGTGCTACGGAACTGTGCTTCGTCAAACGCCTCGCCGAAACGCTTGGCAGCCTTTGCCACCTCTTTATCTATCTTCTCGTCATATTTGGCTATCTGGTCTTCAATCAGCACATCGGCACGATAGCGTTTCTTTGAATCGCGGTTGTCGATGAGCGGGTCGTTGAACGCATCCACGTGTCCGCTGGCCTTCCAGATGGTGGGGTGCATAAAAATTGCCGAATCGATGCCGACAATGTTCTCGTGCAGCAGCACCATACTCTGCCACCAATATTGCTTGATATTATTTTTCAGTTCCACGCCATTCTGGCCGTAGTCATATACGGCTCCCAGCCCGTCGTAGATTTCACTGCTGGGGAATACGAAACCATACTCCTTGCAGTGCGAAACGAGCTTCTTGAAAACATCTTCTTGTGCCATTTATTCGTTTGCTATTTAAAAGTTTATTATTCAAAACATTGAAAAAGTGCCACAAAGATAGGTAATTATCCGATTACCGTGTCACACGGGGCATTAAAATTCTATCTATTTAACCGGATACAGGGAGCGTTTTTCAAAAACGAGGTTGTTTCCACCGATCTAAACAACAGCCTCACCTTCCTTATTCATGTTCATTCAACCTTCAAAATAGCACTATTAATACTGCGGTCTACATTATTTTTATCACGAGAAGTTTTTCTTCCAAAATCAAACGTATAAGCCAGTTTCACATATCCTGTTTGTTGAAAGATGCGGCTGGTCTGTTCTTTGCTATACCGATATACGCCATAATCGGCATATTCATCATACGAAAGGCGTTTTGAAAATGGATTTTCCGTGCCCACCTCAGCCATCCAGCCCTTATGGCTAAAGCGAAGTGAAAGACCATAATTTGCCGGCACTTTTAAAAAAGCCAAAGTCGTTTGGTCAAGCACATGTTTGGAGGTATGCGCAAAAGCATTTATGACAAACGCACCCACAAAATAGTTCACATCAAACGTTCCAAAATAGTTATTCCGATGCAATCCTGACTTTTGAGGGACATACATATAATCATAATTAAATCCTACCTGGGCGCGTAAGTTGTCAGAGATACGGCTTGACAAAGCCAATTCCACCGTAGCTTTATTAAACGAATCATCCGAAGCATAACTACTAACCAACTTATTATCTTCCAAATAATAAGCTGCATATACATTATGTGTATTCACTTGATAGCTTGCACGGCATTGAACATTAAGCAACTTATGGAGTGCCCCTTCATACATGGCAAACACTGTAAATATCCGGGTATTATCCAAAAAAGGATTGCCACGCTTGATTTGATAAAAATCCACCGTCTGAGTGGACGTGTTTAAATAGCTGATATCCGGCTGATTGTTTCCATAAGACACACCAAGTCCCGCCCAATTCCGTTTATTCATGACATAACGGAATGCCGTGTTCATACGAAGATTCAAGCTGCGCTGCACTTCATTTCCACGAAGACGATAATTCAACCAAGATGCACCCGGGCTCAACATTAACATCAGTCTGTCACTAAACTGATGGGTATAGTCCAACTGAAACAAGGTTTCTCCTTTCCACAAATGCTGGTGCGATTCATAATCACCGCCATAAACAGATGACGTAATATTATGGAAATGAGTGACACGACCATAAAAGGCATTTTTCTTATCAAGTTGATACAGGTAGGCCAATTGCCCGTCAAACGAATAGAAATCCTCATTGGCCTGAGTTCGAGAAAACCGGTCTCCCTCTGTGTAGTCGCGAATATAGGAATTTCGCGCATAAGAACCTTTTACGCGGAATTTCAACTGATGTTTTTTCGCTATGCGAAACACTCCGTCCACCCGTGCATCCACTTTCATGTTCTCATTATCCTTAGCCGTTGACGAGCCGGCATTCCAGTCATCTGCATTATCTCCATCGTATTGAAGCAATTCTTCACGGTCATCGCGTGGAGTATCGTCGCGCACAAACGAAGCCGAAGCAGACAAGTCATGCTTTTCGGTATTATTCGCTATTTTAAACTGAACATACTGCTGGCTGTTTCTATAGTCAGCGCCCTTATTCGTTATGTTGCGGTTAATATTCCCGTCAGGCAACAACAAATGTTCGGTCTGAGTATTTTTATAGCCATCATGTTCTTTCATGCTATAACCCCCAAATACTGAATAGCTGGTCTTTCCGTGCGAGATTTTAGTAGCCACATTGTATTCACCATTCAAATAACTGAATTGCTGGGTACCATCTACCGTGACATATCCACCGGTCTGACGGACTTTAGTTATGTAGTTCACAGAAGCTGCATCTCCCATAAAAGGGCCGCTTGACGGAAGGGTATAAAACTCTATTTTTTCAATGTCTTTAGGACGAAGGTTCTGCACTTCTTTAATGTCTGCTTCCACGCCATTTATATAGAGGGTAGCAGTCCCGGTCAAGGCCGTTACTGTTTTATTCTTTCGGTCGATGGTCAATCCCGGTATCATTAAATTATACAACAAATCATAGCCGGAAAACGAATGTTTAATCTGCTTGCGGTCCGGAATAACCAGCAAATGGTCTTTTTTACGGACAAACGAACTGCCTACTACGGTCACTTCATCCAAATGTACATTATCATTTTTCAGCGTATCAACAGATAAATCCTGTCCTCGGCCGGACACCTCTATTCTACGGAACATGTTCTCATAACCGATATAGCTGACTGCCAATATATACGTTTGGGGTTCTATTTTCTCAAACTTGTAATTACCGTCATTATCCGTAATGACTCCTTTCACAAAGACAGAATCCAATGTCAGGATGCGTACCGTCGCTGCCGGAACAGCGTTACCTGTTTCGTCTACAACTTTTCCTCTGACTTGTGCATGAATGGCAAAAGAGCAGGCAAACAGCAAGAATAACAAGCAGACTACGTGTTTCAAAAGTGTTTTCATCGTGAATCGTGTTTTTTTACAGCGGCAAAAATATGAGAAACACATTTCTCCTCAAAAAAGTACTGTTCACAACTTGTTCACATTTTATAAATCGCTTTTATTCAGCGAAATAAGAAACAGCGTTTTAAAAGTTCAGAAAAGCAGATGAAAGATGCCGCATCCTGTTTTCGAACATTTTTCCTCTTTGCTGCCAGGCACATTATACCAATTTGTTCAAAAAATCGGTCATTTTTTGAACACTGCCTTTCTCTCCGGTTATCTTGGTGTACAAACGACTCAAAGTATTACTAATAGAAGATACCGAACGATTTAGTAATTCTGCCATCTGTGTACGAGAAATCCCAATCTTGAACAGCAAGCATACATGAAGTTCGTGCAAAGATAATTTAGGGTAGTATTGATACAGCCCAGAAATAAAATCGGGATAGACATTATTTATCGCCTCCGTCAGTTGTGACCAATACTCATCGGTCAGTTCCGAACTGCGAGACACGGTAAGAAAATGCTTAAATGCATCATTCACTGGGCAAATATTTTCTCTGTCAGACTGCCGCTCCTTGCGACGGTTGCGGATAAACTGAACCATAAGTACCATTCCTATTACCAGTACCAATAAAGTACCTGCTAAAACATTGTGCTGCCACATCGGACGGGACTTCTTTGCTTCATAATTCATATTTACAATCGCTTCCGTACGAGTCATCCGGCTGATGGAATCGGACAGCATCCGATAACAATCGCCATAAAATCGAGCCTTTTCCGGATTTCCTTGTGCAAGAGAAATATTCTCCAACACCTCATAAGCCGTGCGCCGATAATAAACATCCTTATCCTTCAATACCTCAAGCGAATAATACTCAGCGGAATCCAAACGGTTCGCTCTCTGATAATATTTGGCAAGCGTTGATGCTGCTAATGATGAGGAACGATGGACCAACACCTCGTATGCCATATCCTTGGCTTGTTCCTCCTTGCCATTCTCATGACAGAAATCCGCCCATTCGGCTAACACATCATAAGCCATCCAAGAAAATCCTTTCTGCTGCATCAATGTGTACGCTTTTTGATAATACACGTCAGCGCTGTCCAACTGATTGTTTTTACGGTCGAAGATACGAGCCATATCACGCCAGCAAAAAGCCACTCCCCTGTCATTGCCACACTTTAAATGACATATTAATGCTTGACGCAACGCTTCCATACTGGCATCATAAGCCCCTTGATAAGCATATAAAACTGCCAGTTGTCCATAGATACGGCCGTTCAACGTATCATGGTCGTACTCCATTTCGGCAGCACGGCGATATGCACGAATGGCACGCGGGAAATCGTTGCAGTCTCGATACACACTGCCTTGATAGTAAAGTGCCTCTACCAAACGATGGTCATCGCCCCAATGTTCGTAGAAACGGACAATACTGTTTATCAACGAATCGGAAGTATGAAGAATATAGAGTTTGTCCTCTGCCTTGATGCGAAGAAGATAGCAGTACATACGGGCTTCCTCCGGCAAATGAGGTAAGGATGCAGCAAGCGAGTCCAAACAGACAAGTGCACTGTCAGGACAGACTTCTGCCCACCGTTCCGCCCGATAGAGCTGCGGAGGATAAGGAACACTACGGTCACGACAACCGTACCATCCTATTGGCAAAAGTAACAATAGAAAATAAAATACGTTCTTCATCGCATTTCGTGACAACGTGCAAATGTAATGATAAAACCGCAAACTTAACAATATTCCGGTTATACGCAATATTAATTTACGGTTTGTATAGATACATTACTTTATGGAGCCCCCCTTCATACCGTCTCAGAAGGCATTCTGACGGGGGTAATAACGGCGTTTGTTCCGAAGCCTTTCGGAACGTGCTCGAAATATATACGGAACGCGCTCGAAACATATTCGGAACAAGCGCCAAATATACATGGCGGTCGCGAGAAAATTGACGTATACTATTTTTACTATATCAAATACATACAAACAACTCACGCATGAGTTGCAAAAAAATGGAGAAGCTAAGATTTACATCTCAACCCCTCCATTGCGACAAACAACTAAAATTATTGCAATTGAATACCTTCTAATGCTTTTTTGGCCGTAGCATTCTCCGGATCGATAGCCAAAATCTTATTCCAAAACTCTACAGACGTTTCATATTGGCTCTGCAACAAATAATAATAGCCTAAATAGCTATAGCTTTCTACCAATGCAGATTTATAACGTGCCTGATCGTCCTTGGCAAGCAACATTTCTACGACTTTCTCATAATAAGGCTTTGCCAGACCGGCAGTAGTTTCCGGATCTAATGCCGAATTGGTACGGGCACGCCACAAATTACCCAAGTGACTGTCCGGAGCCTTTTCTGCCACCACAGTAAACACAGAATCTGCTTTCTGCAAAGCAGACACACGCATTTCAGGTGTCACAGCTATCGTATCGCGAGAAGTTCCTTCGGCATAGTATAAACGACCAAACTGGAACGTATTTTCCAATGTTTTCTTCTCTGGCTCCAACGAGTCTACATATTTCTGATAAGCCCCGATTGCCTCTTCATACTTATCTTCATGCTCATAGGTTTCGGAAATTTCACGGTATAAATCATACTGCGTGCTGTCTTTCTCCAACGCTTTGCCATATTCTTCAATAGCCTGGTCGTACTTTTTTAAAGCAGAAAGCAAAGCTCCATAGTAGCGATGGTCCAAATAAGAATATGCGGCATCATCTGTCTCATTGAAAAAAACATCAGCTGCCTGTTCTGCTTCCGCATAACGTTTCAAGTCTATATAGTTATACATAGCCAAGCGGTTGAAAGCAGCATGACGGGAATTTTGCGATAATCCTTTTTGGGCAATCTCCAACGACTTGGCAAAATCATGATTCAAGAACAGAGCGAAAGCGTAGTTCAGCATATCCGATTCCGTTGCTATCGGAGTATCAATAAAAGTCTCATACGTTTTTGCAGCTTCACCAAACTGCTTGGCAGAATAATAGACATCTGCTAAAGCTTTATCGGCTGCCACACAATCGGGAATGACAGTTTTCAACTCCTTCAATTTAGCAATCGCCAGCGAAGGATTTGCCGATTTATACACATTTGCATACTTCAAATATGCTTCCACACACTTATTGTCAAAATAGATTGCCTGTTCATACAATTGGCATGCTGTTCCTACATCTTCGCGTGCCAAAGCGATATCTCCTGCCAAGATGGACACGCGCGGATCTTTATTGTCTCTGTTCTTAGCTTTCTCCAGAAATTCTTCAGCCTCATCCAAATGTTTCGCATCCACAAACACTTCGGCCACAGCCAACAGCAAATCTATATTCTTTTTATTCTTGCCTTTCGTCAAATCGTCGGCTGCATCTACAGCCTGCTCTACATCTGTTTTCAACAAAGTCTTAATATTGTTAACACCTGCCTGCCACTCAGGCTTTGCAGTCTGAGCACCCAACGATGTTACCAACAGTATTGCACTTGCACAAAATAATAGTCTATATTTCATATTGCTCTAATTTTAGTTAGATTGTATACTTATGATATTCATTCATCCTTTACATCAACTACCCGCACAGGTTGTGTAGCAGGCAATAACCCCGATTTCAGAATAATTCTCTGTCCGCGGTCGGAAGTAAGAAAAGAGGAAAATCCCCATGAAAGTCCATTACGAGGATCATTCAACAAAGCATATATACTACGAGCCAACGGATATTGTTCACTAAACAAATAATACTGATAGGGCTTAAAACTATTCAATGCAGTTGCCTCCATCGCTTCGCTGACAGACATTACATGCACTTCTTTGTTAAAAGAAAGTCCAGTACTGTCACTTTTATTGCTCAACCAGTTTACTCCAACAACTCCTATTGCATTTTCTGTCTTAGTCACATAATTAATGACTTCCTGATTGGTCTGTAACGCTTTTATCTGTCCAGTAAACAGATCTGCCCCCTTGCAAATAGAATCAATGGCAAAACGCACCGTACTGGAGTTTTTGTTATCGAAAACCACAACCACATCATCCAGCTTCGACTTCGAATATATATCTTTCCAACTACGAACCTCACCTGTCAATATACGCCTCAGATCGTTTACCGTTATCAATGTATCCGGATTGTTGAGATTGGTAATCAACGCCAAACCGTCTGTAGCTATTTTTATTTCACGCGGTTCAAACTTCCTACTATGGAAAGATTGCCATTCGTCCGGAGTCAGTCTACGGCTGGTAACAGCCAACCGTAGACTATCTTTAAGTAAAAGATTGACCGCTTCAACTTCTGTCACATAGCGAGGCACAATACCTGCCAGAGGCGTCAAGCTCTCGAATACATCTATTTCCTCCTGGATAATCGGTTCGAAGCTTTGATCGGCCGCAATAGCAATCACACCAGAGTTGAAAGTATCAGTTCTACCATCTTTAGGCTTTCCTGGTCCACAATTCGTAAGAACAAAAGTACAAACGCAGACAAAACCTATTGAGAGGATATGCTTCACTCTTTTCATGTCAGCCATAACTGGTTATTGCAGTCTAAACATTATAGGTACCGTATACTTGACAGATACAGCCTGGCCATTTTGTTTTCCAGGAATCCATTTGGGCATTGCCTGAATCACACGAATAGCTTCTTTGTCCAAATATGGGTCAACTCCTCTTAATACTACAACATCACGAATACTACCATCCGGACCAACTACAAACTGACATGTCACACGTCCCTCAGTCCCGTTCTCTTGAGCTATTGTAGGATAATGTAAATTCTTCTGAATAAATCTCATCATCTCCTGCAAACCACCTGGGAATTGAGGCATCTGTTCAACCATATCAAACACTTTTTCCTCTACAGGAGCTTGAGTAACAATTTGTTGTAGATCAGCTATATCCTGACCATTTTCTTCATCATTACCCGTCACATCAGCAATAGAAATGGCAACCTTACTGGTCGTCAACTCTTCCTGACTCTTGATTTCGTTCTCCTCGGTCACCTCTTCATCTTTCTTAATAACAGGAGCAGTAAACTTAATAGAACTTTTCAAGGCAGGAGGAGGTGGAGCTACAGGTTCCACCTTTTTTATCTCTTCTTGCTTTACTTCCGGCTCTTCCAATTGTGAAAGAGCAGTAACTTCCGTCATTACTTCTTTCTGCTTAGGAGTAGCCATCTTTATCAACGATGGTATGCTAAAACCAATGGCTGCCACAATAATTACTATTACACAGGAGAAGTTCAGACGCTTGGCAAAATTTTTTCGCATACTATAAGCACCGTATGCTTTATTTTTGCCTTCGAATACCATTTCACACCATTCACGAGATGTTAAATCTATCTTAGCCATATTTTAAGGTGTTTAGCGTTATTCGGCAATATTGGCAGACAACTCGCCTTTCTTGTCATAATTCTCCATTAAAAACTTATCTCCTTCAGCAAGATCTGTAATCACATACTTACCAATATTACATATCTGCATTTCGTCGAGGGCATCTATCAGATTTCGGTAAGAAGCGTCATCTGTGGCCTTAATGATAACAGTAGGCGTATTCTTGCCACTCTTAACTTCGGACACTTGCTTCTTATAGTCCTCTTCCGATATTTTTAAGTTCAGTTTATCCTCTTTCAGCTTATTGACAGCATTCACAGCTACCGCATTACGCCGCAAAAGCATTGCCCGCAGACCATCCGCACCATACGTCGTCTCTTTCAATGACGTATAGTCTTTATAGTTAGGCTCTCCTTCGTAATAATACAACTTATCTTCACCGGCAAGCAATAACGTAATCGCTTGAGATGCCTTTACTTTTGACTGTTGTTCTTCGGTGATGTTCTTATCATTACTCGGCATACTAATTTCCATAGTCTGAGGTTTACTCAGCGTGGTACACAACATAAAGAAAGTAATGAGCAACATGTTCATGTCTACCATCGGTGTAAAATCGACACGAACTGTCATTTTTTTCTGCTTGCTTTTCCCACCTTTTTTATTATCGCTTTCTTGTATTTCAGCCATATAAATCCCTTTCTATTATTCTTCGGTGGTTTTCAGAGAGGTAATCAGATTATACCGATTTTCTCTGAGATCCTGAAGTGAGTTCATTACATTCTTTATCACCGCATAAGGCGTTTTGGCATCTGCCTTGATAGCGATACGCAAATCCCGGTTAACAGTACGTGCATTACGCACCCACGATTTAAACTGATTATCAATACTGTCGCAAGGAATTCCCAAACTCTTCAACTGTGCATCCTGCTGTTCCTGAGGTAAATTAAGAAATTGCTTCATTACCCGCATAGGTACTCCAAACGTAGGGGCAAGCATAAATGTATTGACTTCTTTCGGCGTAAATTCCACTCCATATTCTTTCCCCATAGCCTCTAATACCTCGCGCATGTCCGACTGCTTGTCCAAGCTCATAAACACCTTTCCTTCTGGAGCTATCAGAATCTGAAGAATGTTTGTTTCCGGGATTTTTATTTCAGACACAGACGACGGAGTAGTAACCTGCACAGGCTCTTTCTTTACAAACGTAGACGTCAACATAAAGAAAGTCAGCAACAATACTGTCACATCACTCATCGCAGTCATGTCGATGAAAGTACTTTTCTTTTTTATTTTCGCTCTACTCATAACTCATAAATAAAAAAATGAGAATTAAAGATTAGCATCTATTCTTCAATTACTTATGTGTAGCAGCAAAGGTCTGTACTATAGAGAAACCAACCTCATCGAGGCAGAAAGTCAACTTATCGATCTTGTTTGTATAGTAATTATAAGAAATAACAGCCAATGCACCCGTTAAAATACCAAATGCCGTATTAATCAATGCCTCGGAAATACCTTGAGACAAAGCCATTGAATCTGCAGAGCCACCGGCGGCCAAAGCTGCGAATGAACGGATCATACCGATAACCGTACCAAGAAGTCCCATCAACGTACCCAACGTGGTAATAGTAGCAAGAATAGGCAGATTTTCTTGCAACATAGGCATTTCAAGAGCTGTTGCTTCTTCTAAAGTTTTTTGAATTGCAAGTTGTTTTTGATCTTTATTCAGTTCAGGAACATTTTCCACCTCTTTGTAAGTTTTCAGTGTAGCTCCCACAACATTGGCGACAGAACCACGTTGTTTATCACAAATCTCCTGTGCCTTTACCATATCACCGGCTGCCAAAGCTGTTTTGATATTAGCAGCAAACTTAGTTAAAGAACCTCTACCAAATGCCGCACGAAGCGCAAAATATCTTTCAATACTCAATGCAATAACAGTTAGCAATAAAGTCTGAATCACAGGTACAATCACGCCACCTTTGTAGATAGTACCCAAAAAGTTTCCATTCAACGGATGATTGTTCGGATCACCATTCACAAAGTTGTCAGGATTGCCCAATACAAACTTATAAATACAAACAGCAATAACAAAGCAGACAACAATCACCCAACCTGCAGACTTAATTCCTTTAAAACCTGTAGATTTACTGTTTCCTGAAACAGCTTTCTTTTGAGAATTTTCCATAATTTAGTTAGTTATTATTATTAAGTTATTTAACAATACGACTCAGCTCTACTATACTACTAATATTTTGAGCAACAACAAGTTATCCACTAAAACATCTTCTTACAGACGAATTCTTCACTTCAATTGTAGGACATAAATCACCTTTCCAAAAAACACCAATTGTAGATTTTCGAGGTAAAAGTTCATAAATAATAAACCCTTTACATTTATGTCCGTAAAGAACACATCTGAAGAATAAGACTCATATTTTTTATCTTTCTTCCTGCTTACTCAAACGGCCGCAAATATATAGTTACTAATTAATTCGAACAACAAAAAAAAGTTATAAAAATTAAATTCAGCACTTCTTAACAGAACGCTACAGAATATAGGCAACAGAATATTTCGTAAAAAATACAATATCACTCATTCAAACGATACAAAGCCACTATAAAAGCATATCTCATCCACCTACCATAAAAAAACAGCTATAAACATCTGTTAAAATCTCATAGTTTCACCTTATAGACAATAAAATATGCATACAAAGAACAGCATGTTGCGAAACTGTTTATTCCAAAGCCCTTTCGAACGTGCTCCAAAGCCCTTTCGAACGCGCTCCGAAGGGCTTCCGTACACGCTCCAAAAGGCTTCGAAACAATGCCGCCTCACAACGCTTTCTGAGACGGCATCAACATACTTTACCACAAAGTAATGGATCTATACAAGCTGCATAGAGTGATAGACTTTAAAAAAATCTTTTGAGAAAATAAAACGTAAACAGATAATTCAGAAAAGATTTATTTTTTTGAAGTAAACACATAACCTCCGCATAAAAAAAATTCGCCACGGTTGAAACAATAATTGTCGCAACCGTGGCGAAAGCCTACATTATATATAAAAGTAATTAATCGAGCACTTCGACCTTCTTGATGACAATATCCTGTTCGGGACGGTCGTTCTTGTCAGTCTTGGTCTGCTGGATTTTATCGACCACATCCATGCCTTCCACGACTTCACCAAACACGGTATATTCGTTGTCCAAATGGGGAGTACCGCCCACAGTGGTATAGGCTTTCACCTGTTCGGGCGTAAAGCGGAACTCCGGCATCTTGGCCACTTCGGCCTCAGCCTGAGCAATCAGGGTGTCCTGCAAATCCATCAGACCTTCTTGGTTGCCGGCCTTACGCAACTGATAGATTTCTTTCATGTGCTTCTGCGCAAGGGCATTGAAAGCGTTGTTCAGACGCAACTGTCCCATCTGCTGCTCCATGCCCAACAGAGTGGAATCGCTGTACACCTTGCCCGTAACGATATAAAACTGGCAGCCCGAAGAGGCTTTCTGAGGATTCACATTATCGCCTTGACGGGCGGCAGACAACGCACCGCGCTTATGGAAATACTTAGGATAGACAAACTCGGCAGGAATGGTGTAACCTACATCGCCGGCACCCAACATCTTGCCCTTAGGAGCGTTTTTCGATTCGGGATCACCCGCCTGAATCATGAAGTCCTTAATGACACGGTGGAACAGAGTGCCTTCGTACGTGCCGTCTTCGGCCAGTTTGATGAAATTGTCTCTGTGTTGGGGAGTCTCGTTGTAGAGTTTCACGACAATGTCTCCGGCGGAGGTTTCGATGCGCAATTTGGTTTCTTGATCCATACTTCTTTGTTTTTTTGAGCCTGACCCGCAGCTTACCAAACTGCAAGCAAGCCATGTTAATACTACGATGACAATCGGTCTCATCTTACTTTTTTGTTAAATTAATGCGGCAAATATACTAAATTCGGCTAAAAGCGTTTACCTTTGTCTAATAAAAAGAAGAAAGCCATGGACATGAAATCCATCTTAATCGTAGAAGACGACATTACTTATGGCATGATGCTGAAAACGTGGCTGACGAAGCAGGGATATTCCGTGCATTCGGCCAGCAGTGTGGCACGTGCGCAGAAGTTCATCGAAAGCGAACCGGTGGATTTGATTCTGTCCGACCTGAGGCTGCCCGACCGGGACGGCATCGACCTGCTGAAATGGTTAGGGAACCGGCACATTCCGCTGCCGCTCATCATCATGACCGGATATGCCGACATACAGTCAGCCGTGCAGGCCATGAAGTTAGGGGCGTCCGACTACATTGCGAAGCCGGTGAATCCCGATGAACTGTTACGGAAAATCACCGAGGCACTGGCAGCGAAGCCTGCATCGAAGCCACAGGCCGAACCGATGCCGACCAACACTCCTCCCCCCTCTCCTTTCGCCGACTTTCTGGAAGGTGAAAGTGACGCGGCGAGACAATTATATAATTATGTGAAGCTGGTGGCACCGACCAATATATCGGTACTTATCAACGGCGCAAGCGGAACAGGCAAAGAATACATCGCCCACCGCATTCACCAACTCAGCAATCGTGCCAACCAGCCGTTCATCGCTATAGACTGCGGCGCCATCCCTAAAGAACTGGCTGCATCGGAATTTTTCGGACATGTGAAAGGGGCATTTACCGGAGCTTTGGCGGACAAGACCGGCGCATTTGCCGAGGCGAACGGGGGAACCATCTTTTTGGATGAAATCGGGAACTTGAGCTACGAGGTGCAGATTCAACTGCTGCGTGCCTTGCAGGAACGCAAGATTCGTCCCGTGGGGTCTAACAAAGAGATACAAGTAGATGTGCGCCTCATCTCTGCCACGAACGAAAATCTGGCAAATGCCATCGAGAAAGGGACTTTCCGAGAAGACCTATATCACCGCATCAATGAATTTACCCTGCGCCTGCCGCAACTGAAAGAGCGTCGGGAGGATATATTGCTCTTTGCCAATTTCTTCTTGGACCAGGCCAACCGCGAACTGAACAAGCAATTAATCGGCTTTGACGAAAAGGCATCCAGAGCGTTGCAGGACTACCAATGGCCGGGAAATTTGCGCCAGTTGAAAAATGCCGTACGCCGCGGGGCACTGCTGGCCACGGAGAAATACATCACGCTGAACGACCTGAGCGAACTGCATGCACAGACCTTCACGCCTGCCACCTTACCGCTGCGTAACGAGGAGAATGAGAAACAGCACATCCTGGAAGCGCTGCGCCAAACCGGAAACAACAAAAGCCGTGCTGCCCAACTGCTCGGCATTGACCGGAAAACGCTCTACAACAAACTGAAATTATACGGCATGGAATTGTGATTGTGGAAATAATCCACACACATTCCACACCCTTTCCACAGAATCCACACTTACCCGTTTCCAGCTGTCTGTTTTTAGTTTACTACATATCAGCCACTTGGCTCTCACCGTAAAGATTGGCACGCCTTTTGATTTATATAAATCAGAGAGGGAGATTGTCCACACAACTCTGACTTCTATACTGAAAAGACTAAAGTGAGAGAATTGAATAATATAAATCATTTAACGTAGAAAAACTTAGTAAAAAAGTATTTTTAGTAGCAGCCCTGTTTATGTTTGTTTGTGGTGGAACGTTCTTGGCTTAGGCTTGACGAAGCCAAAGCCGGGAACGTCCTAATCGCAAATATGAGTGGCCGAAGAATAGTAAGCGCACTACACAAAAAGAGCCGTTTCCTTCTTGTCTATTCCGGGAAACGGCTCTTTTCGTTATGGCCAGGCAGTCGGCCTGACGTTTTCTGCTGTTATGCTACTACCACTTGCGGTCAGGATAGAGGTCATTCCACCACTCCGGCGCATCTTGCAGCCAACGGGCAAACCACGCCATGATGGAATTGTGCCACTGCTCGCGCTTGGGATAATCTGAAATGAAGTGGTTCTCGCCTTCTACCGTAATAAATTCTACCGGCTTACCCAATATTTTCAGGGCATTGAACAGCTGGATGCTTTCACCAATGGGCACGTTGGTATCTACTGTACCGTGCAACAGAAGCAAAGGAGTATTAATCTTGTCGGCATTAAACAAGGCACCATGCTTGGTAAACAAATCCGGCTTACTCCACGGATAACTGCCGGCAGCAGCTATACCATTATAGGAATATCCCCAATAGCCCTCACCCCAATAACTTGTCACGTTACTGATGCCGGCATGAGAGACGGCAGCGGCAAACATATCGGTCTTGGTCTGCAAATACATCGTCATGAAGCCGCCATAAGAGGCACCAATACAGCCAATGCGTTCGGCATTGACAAAGGGGTGAGCTTCACAGAATTTGCGAGTGCCCTCGATGATTTCATCGGCGGTGTACTCTCCCCACGCATTGACGTGACGAGCGGAAAACTCCTGGCCATACCCGATAGCGCCACTGGGTTGAACGACATACACCACATAATCGCGCGACGCAAAAAGCTGGGCACTGTAAGGCGAAGTAATGCCGCGCGTGGTGGGCGTGGTTCCGCCGTAGTAATAGACAATCAGCGGATATTTCTTGGCAGGGTCAAATGAAGGTGGCAAGCATATCATGCCCTTTATCAGGGTGCCGTCGGAAGCAGTGAAGTTCCATTCCTCCATCTTGCCGAGTTCTATCTTGTCCAGCGTCTCTCGCATGGGGTCTGCCAACAGAGTGGAAGTCTCCTTCTTTACATTATATAAATAGGCGACACCGACGCTGTAGTTTCCGCCACCCACATAAGCAGCCGTTGCCGGTGCATCTTCTGCCAGCGTGAACGAGGTGATGACATCTTCTTTCAGCGGAAGTTGCTTGAAGCTGCCGTCTTTCGGCGCATAGCGGTAGATGTGTTGACAATCCTCATCGGTCGTAGTGAAATAGATACAGCCGTCTGTACGGTTCCATTGCAGGGGTTCCACGGTAGGATTGAAATCACGGGTAATGGGAGTTATCTGGCGTGTGGCAACATCCATCAGGAAAGCTTGTGTATCGAAGTCGTTAGCCACGGGATGATTGCCACAGTTCCGGCCGATGCCGTCGAATGCATTCGGTGAGCCGATTAACAGCAACTGTGTGCCGTCTGGCGAATAGGATGCACCGTTCAGATAGGCGTCTTCGCGTACCAGCGTATCTGCCTTCATGGTGGCAAGGTCTATCTCGAACAACGAAGTCACAGAGAACGGGCAGCGGGTAATATCGGGCTTGGAAGTGGTGCAAAGCAGTTTACGACCGTCCGTGGAAATATCATTCAGATAGACCGGACGAGAGCCGTAAGTAAGGCGTTCGGAAAGGCCGGTAGCCAAGTCGTAACGCATCAGGTAAGAACGGCTGCGGGCACCGGGGATGCGGTCGTCCGGCATCAGTACCCGTTTCAACGGACCGGTAACTTTCTCTCCCTCATCAGACAAACTGTAAATCAAAAAGTCTTCCGTAGGTGACCAAGTGAAATGGCCGTCGGGGATATCAGTAGCAACTACCGTCTCGCTCATGGCAACTGGGTCAAACTGCAACAGGTCACGCTGCTGCTCGCCAGTCACGGTGTAGTACAGACGGTTGCTGTGAGGCATCCAGCGGGCGCCATCGGCCACTTCGGGCAAGATGATGCGGCCGCTTTTCACATCAGTTAGCGTAGTATAAGTGCGCGAACGCTTCACATCATAATTATCCCAATAGGTAGTAAGCAGGAATTTCCCGTCCGGCGAAAGAGAAACGGAGCGTACCCGCCGGCCGAATGCCGTATCGTGCAGGGAGAAGCGGCGCTTCATGTCCGGAGACATGTGGCAAGCCACGGCGCTGAATTCCTTATCCGGACGGAACTCGCATTTCAACACAGGAGTCTGCTTGTCCTCAGAGGTAGAGAGCAGCTTCACAGCAATGGCATAATCTTTTTCCGGCTCCAGACGGAGGCTCACCGTAGAGGGTTGCACCTGCGAAAGGCTGTCCTGCACGGCATCTTTTACGCATTTAGACTCTCCGTTGACAAAGACCTCGAAGCGGACAGGGGAACTGACTTCCAGCGTTCCCTTCATGAAGCGTTCGGCACGCAGGTTGGTAGTGAAGAGATACAGCAGATGGTCTGCCGTGGCCTTTGCTACCGAAACATAGCCGGCCGTATCAGCCTCTATACGACTATAAGAGCGGTTGCCTCCATCCAGCCGGACCGGGGTCTGCAACAGATTCTTCATGGAGAACTTATCCCCCGTAAAGTTCACGCTATCGCCTTGCAAGGGGGCACGCAGGCCAATAGCCGGAGACACGTAGAAATGTGTCGCCCGTTCCTGTGCGCCGACGCTGAGGGCGGCAAACAGGAGCATAGCAGATAATATTGATTTCATGATGATGACAAATTTAAAGTGAGAGGGCAGCAGACTCGAAACTGCTCCACAAACGGTCTTCGGGCAATGGCGCGGTAACGTCTATCTGCAGCTTCGACACGGGATGGATAAAACTCACATGCCGGGCATGCAGGCAGATACTTCCGTCAGGATTCGAACGGGGAAAGCCGTACTTCAAATCCCCCTTGATGGGGCACCCCATCTTAGCCAACTGGCAGCGTATCTGATGATGCCGCCCCGTCTTGAGGTCAACCTCCAGCAGGTAGTAGTTTTCCGACCGGGCTATCAGGCGATAGTGCAGTTCGGCACGTTTGGCACCACGTTTCTCCGTGTCATACGCATAACTCTTGTTCTGCTGTTCGTTGCGCACCAGATAATGCACCAGCTGTCCCTCTTCCCGGGGAGGTGCGTTCTTCACAATGGCCCAGTAAGTCTTGTGTACCTGTCCGAGCCGGAACATCTCATTCAGCCTTGACAGCGCCTTGCTCGTCTTGGCAAATACAACAAGACCGCTTACGGGACGGTCCAGCCGGTGTGTCACACCGATGAAAACATTGCCGGGTTTTGCATATTTCTCTTTCAGATACTGCTTAACGGTTTCCGAAAGAGGAGTATCGCCCGTCTTGTCTCCCTGAACAATCTCCGAAGCGGTCTTGTTGACAATAATAATGTGATTGTCTTCGTAAACGACAGTCATCTCCATTCAGGCTACATGTTCATACCACCATCTACCTGAATCACTTGACCCGATACATAAGACGACATATCCGAAGCCAAGAAGGTAGCGATGTTAGCCACATCCTCCGGTGTACCACCACGGCGCAAAGGAATCTTCTTGCACCATTCAGCCTTCACTTCATCGCTCAGTGCGTCGGTCATAGCTGTCATAATGAAGCCCGGAGCAATGGCGTTGGCACGGATACCGCGCGAACCAAGTTCCTGTGCAATACTCTTAGCCAATGCGATCATACCAGCCTTCGAAGCCGAGTAGTTGGCCTGACCGGCATTACCGTGTACACCTACAACGGATGCCATGTTGATAATGCTTCCTGCTTTCTGGCGCATCATGATGGGCGTACAAGCATGAATGAAGTTGAAAGCAGACTTCAAGTTAACATTAATAACCATATCCCACTGCTGCTCACTCATGCGCATCATCAAGCCGTCGCGTGTGATACCGGCATTATTTACCAGGATGTCGATGCGACCGAAATCCTTGTGAATCTCTTCCACCACCTTGGCTGTATCTTCAAAATTAGCCGCGTTCGATGCATACGCTTTGGCCTTAACGCCCAGCGCTTCAATCTCACGAGCCGTAGCTTCGGCATTTTCGTCAATCACCAAGTCTGTAAATGCCACATTAGCCCCTTCTTGGGCAAACTTCAATGCGATAGCCTTGCCAATGCCGCGTGCAGCACCGGTCACAACAGCTGTTTTACCTTCTAATAATCCCATAATTGTTTACTGATTACTGGTTAATTTATCATTTTGATTTGTATTCTCTTGCAATTGCTGCGTGCATCCCAATGCGCCGAACACGATACGCTCCACATAAAGTCCCCTAACTTCATCGCTCAGATTGGCACCTATATGTCCGCGGATGTAAGGCACTTCAATGCCTTTCACGCAATAGTGCATCAGTTCGGCAGTCATATCGATGTCGTCCACATGAAAGATGCCTTTCTCCACTCCCTCCTTCAACAGGTCACGGAAAAGCATGGTTTCCTTCACATCGAAACGCTTACGTACCTTCTCCACCTGCCAAATGTCCCGAAAAAAGTTGGCACGAAGCGTACCGTTCCGATAGACCACCTCTTTCACGGCATCCAACCGCGTGTAAATCATTTCAATGATTTTCCGGTCGGGCGAAATGTCTTTCTCCGCCACCTTCTTCATCACATCCGACAAGATATCCAATTCAGACTCGACTACTGCCAAATAAAGAACTTCCTTATTTTTAAAATAGGTATACAGCGTTCGTCTCCCTTTATGAGAAGCCAGAGCAATATCGTTCATGGTCGTATTCTCCACCCCCATTTTGGCAAATAATTGCCGAGCCACGTCTACCAACTTTGTTCTTGTCTTTGATACAGTCATAAATCAGAATTACCTCCCGCGCCGGATAGTTTGAAAACAAAAGTACAACATTTCCGCGAAGCATGAAAACTTTTATTCAGGTATTTTGCCCGGAAAGGAAAGACAAAGAAAAGGGACTGCCCCAAAACTCAGTTTTGAAACAGCCCCATCCAGCCTTTCAACACTAAATTCTTAGAACATAAGAATAACTCGCACATTGCGGGTATCAATCAAAAAAAGCTTCCAATATTTTTTTGATTCTTCTAATAAACATAACTGCACTTAGCATTAAAACGAACAATAAAGTAAATGCCCGTGTACGAAACCGAGAGAAGCATTCAGGCCATCCCTGCCATCTATATTCGGTTTGCAGTCCGAAGCCTTTCGGACTGTAGTTCGGAAGCCTTCGGACTACAGTCCGGACACATTCGGACTGACCGCCTCATTATTGAATGACCTGAACAATGCCATCGTTTTGGATAATTAAAACTCATTTTGCTTTTTGATAAAGTAAAGAGGAAAACGCTATCTGAAGTGACTTGCTTTTAACCTTATAATAGCTTTAAAAAGTTCGTGGGATGCTTACCGTCGGAGCATATCAAAAAGCATCAGGATAATAAAGCATAGGATAAAGGGCGCTTTTTATCCTATGCAAAACGCTGAATTGTATAATTTTTCGAGATATTACAGCATAATTCGCAAAAATATTCTGCATATTATTTGTTTTTTCAAAGAAAAGCCGTACCTTTGCACCCGAAAATAAGAAATATCGCGGAGTGGAGCAGTTGGTAGCTCGTTGGGCTCATAACCCAAAGGTCGTAAGTTCGAGTCTTGCCTCCGCAACTCAATAATCACAAGGAAGTATCGATGGATGCTTCCTTTTTTTGTACCTCCCCCCCCTGCAAAATTCCCCTGATAGCCCTTGCTACCCGAACACATACCTACCTGAGGGGATAGAGAGCCTTTCAAAGAGACGATTATACCTACAGGTAGGTATTGATTGGATTTTACACGGGCTATACCTTTGCAATCCGGTAAAATAAGGAAAGAAATGGGGAAAGCCCTCTACATATTTATATTGCTTTCAGTTTGTTGTAACATCATGCCCCTGTGGGGACAAACATCTGCTCTACAAGGCGTAGTATTGGATAAACAGACCCGCCAGCCATTGGACTATGCCACCATACAGTTATTTCGTGAAAAGGACTTGGCATATGGAGGCATTACAAATGGAAACGGCCGCTTTGAACTGTCTCATCTTCAATCCGGCACTTACCGGGTAGTAATCTCTTATCTGGGATACGACTCCTTGGAGGAAAATGTCAAAGTAGACGGCATCGTGTCTGAGGTATTTTACCTGAGTTCTTCGGCCATGTCTCTGAACGAAGTGGTGGTGACAGCTTCTGAATCAAAACACGCTACCAGCGCATCTGTCATAGACCGTACAGCCATGACACATATCCAACCCAGCAGCTTCAGCGATTTGTTAGAACTGATACCCGGTGGAAAATCGACAGACCCTCAAATGGGAGAAGCCAATCTCATTCACCTCCGTGAAGCCGGAACTACAGAAGATATATCGTCATTAGGAGTAGGTTTCTATGTAGACGGCATCTCTCAAAGCACGGATGCCACATTGCAACACATGCCCAGCAGTGTCTCCAACGTAAATTCTACCAGCGTAATGTCGAAAGGGGTAGACATGAGAACCATATCCACCGACAACATCGAAAAGGTGGAAATTATCCGCGGTATTCCCTCTGTAGCCTACGGCAATGTGTCAAACGGGGCGGTCATCATCCAGCGTAAGACCAACGAGAGTCCTTTTTCAGCCCGCTTCAAAGCCGACAAAACCAGTAAGCTCTTTTCGGCCGGCAAAGGATTCCGCTTAGACGGCAACGGCCGTTATATACTAAATGCCGATGCAAGCTATTTGGATTCCAAAATCGACCCACGCAACAGTGTGAAAAATTATACCCGTTTTACAGTTTCTGCCCGTTTGGATAGCAAGTGGTTATGGATGGGACGTAACATCCATTGGAATATCAGTACCGACTATACCGGTTCGTTCGACGACACCAAGCGCGACAAAGACGCTACTGTAAAAGAAGATGCTTACAAGTCTGATTATAACAGCCTGAGAGTTTCCGGTAAATGGGACATGACGCTGCCCGAAGAGACGTGGTTACGTGAAATCGGAATTACCACCTCCATCAGCCAGCAATGGGAACGGATGCATGAAACCCGCTCTGTTTCTTTGAACCGTCCCGCAGCCATCGCCACAATAAAAGAAACCGGTGAGTCCGACGGCCTCTATCTGCCTTATAACTATGTAGCACAGATGGAAGTAGATGGCAAACCGTTGTATATCACGACATCCGCACGCGCCAAGTTTGTCTTTCCTTTAGGTAAATTACAAAACGCTTTGAACATAGGAGCAGAATGGAGTTACCAAAAAAACCGGGGAGACGGACAAGTGTTTGATGTAACCCGCCCTATCAGCGAGAGCCTGAGTACCCGCCCCCGCCGTTTTAAGGACATCCCGGCCTTGCAACCTTTTGCTTTCTATGCAGAAGAGAAATTGAAACTTTTCCTCGGCAAACATCAATTAGCTTTTACTCCCGGCATTCGTCTTCAGTCCTTACTGGGATTGGAGAAGCAATACGAAATGCAAGGGCATATATATCCTGATGTCCGCATGGACATGCAATGGACACTGCCTGAACAGAATGGATGGATCCTCTCTTTTTCAGGTGGTTGGGGGTGGATCAGCCGGATGCCGACAACAGCTCAACTTTATCCGGATGATAAATATGTAGACCTGATCCAACTAAATTACTATCACTCCAATCCCGATTACCGCCGCATCAACATGATGACGTATAAATGGGACAACACCAATTACCAGATAGAACCGGCCCGGAATCGGAAATGGGAGGTACGGACAGATATCAGTTATAAGGGTAACCGCTTGTCGGTAACCTATTTCCGCGAACGCATGAACAACGGCTTTTATGATTTTACTTATTACAAATCACTGGCCTACAAATTGTATGACCCGACCAGCATCGATGCCTCAACGCTTACAGCTCCACCCGAGCTGTCACAGTTGACCTATACGAATGAATATAACATAGACACGTACACTACTACCGGCAATACCCTGAAAGTGCATAAAGAAGGAGTAGAATTCCAGTTCGCCTCCAAGCGCATCGAGATGCTGAAAACCCGCATCACGGTTTATGGAGCATGGATAAAAACGGTCTACAATTCAGACGTTCCCAAATACAAATCTTCTTCCATTCTGTTGGATAATAAACAGCTAAAATATGTGGGGCTTTATGTGGGAAATGACGGGACAGAGAGCCAGGCATTCAATACTAATTTTATGTTTGACACTTATATACAACATTTAGGGCTGACCTTTTCTACATCGGCACAGTGTACCTGGTACACCAGCCGACGGAACCTATGGAATGACGGTACCCCTGTCAGCTACATCGACCAAACCGGAACATCGCATCCATTTCTGGAGGAAGATAAAGACAACGTTCAGTTACAACATTTGGTGGAGAACTATTCATCTACCTACTTTGAACGCACCACCGTGCCTTTTTACATGGATATCAACCTCAAGGCCAGTAAACGGATAGGCAGGTATCTGAATCTTTCTTTGTATGTGAACCGGATTTTGGGAATCTATCCGGACTATACATTACGGGGTGTATTGCAACGGCGCACACCTGCATCACCTTATTTCGGCATGGAAATGAACTTGACTTTTTAATAAACTAAATAATAAAACCAGAAACAATGAAAATGAAAAATCAATTAGCCGCAGCACTATTCTTGGCTGCAACGTTAGGATTCACCGCTTGTAGCGATGACGATGAAATCAGCATGTCTACTGTAGGCATTACAACCACCATCGAGACCACAATCGAGGGAATGCAACTGACAGAAGGAACTTACACCTTCAAGAATGTAAACACTTCTGCTACTACAGAAATAGCCTATCCTGCCCAAAGCATTGAACTGGCAGATGGCTTATACAATGTTACCTTCATCGGTAAAGGAACTTATTCACAAGATGGTACGGCAATAGAGGTGAACGTACAAGGCGTACAACAGAATGTAACCGTATCCGGCGGAAGCTGTACATTGGATATGACCGTCTATGTGCTTAATACAGGCGACCCGGATTTTGTCATCGCCGAAATCTTTCTACCGGGTACTTATAATGAAGCCGGCAAACAATACAATGGCGACCAATACGTGCGCATCTACAACAATTCGGATCAAGTATTGTATGCAGACGGACTGGTCTTTATGGAATCTCAGTTTACAACCACCCAGAAGTATCAGTCTGTAGAGCCGGACATTATGAACGAAGCGATAGCAGTACAGTCTGTTGTAGTCGTTCCGGGCAGCGGAACGGACTATCCGGTACAGCCGGGAGAATCCTTTATCATCTGTGACAATGCCATCAACCATAAAGAAGCCAATCCCAATTCCATCGATTTAAGTAATGCCAGCTTCGAGTGGTACATAGAATCTACACAAGACGTGGATAATCCGGATGTTCCGAACATGGACATTTATTATTGTTACACCAAAACCATTTGGATTTTGAACAAACAAGGCAATAAGGCTTATGCCATAGGCCGGTTGCCGAAAGATGTGACTAAAGAACAGTACATTGCCGATTACACCTATGACTACACTTATGTGTTGCAAAATGGAACGGTTAGTAAACCGCAAAGCAAATATAAGTTCCCCAACGAATGGGTAATAGACGCCGTCAATATCGGTTCCGTCAATGAGTGGCAATGGAACGTCACTTCCGTAGAGTTGGACATGGGACATACCTACATCGGTGAAAATAATACGATAGCCGAGAACATTGGCAAATGTGTGATGCGCAAAACCGCCTATATGGATGGAGAACGTGAAGTGCTGCAAGATACCAACAACTCTACTGTAGATTTTACTCCGGCCACTACTCCGAGTTTGTTTGCTGAGTGATGATACGAATTCTCATCGTGCTATTGATTGCTTTGAACCTTGGAGCCCGATGGCAAACGGCCTCCGGACAGACGGCCGATACACTCTCGTTGGCCGATAAAGTTGTCCGCACCACTTCGTTTGTCACCGAGTTCCGAGGTGAAGTGTGGGATAATCCGGCTCTTTATTATTACTATACTCCTTACACTTGGACCAACTTGGAAGCTAACGGAATCTACCATGATAAAGAGGAAGCTTCTTTAAGACAGGAAGGAGATAAAGAGACCCGTATCGGGATAGATGTCCGATCTTTTGTCAAGCTATCGGAACGCAGTCGCGTATTTGGTACAGCCGGATACAAGAATGAAAAGCAGGAAAATGTAATCTGGAACGAGAATATAGATTGGCAATTGGTGGCACCTTATGTGACAGGAGACTCTATCGGTGGCTTCTTGAAAGGAGAAACTTACTACTTCAATGGAGGTTATGCCAATGAGTCAGGTCTTTGGACGTGGGGAATAACCGGTGGATACAGAGCTTCCCATAACTACCGGGATAAAGACCCCCGTCCGCGCAATACGGCTTCTGACCTCTCTTTTGCCACGGGGATGGCGTATCATTGGAATGGATATCGGTTAGGGATTGCCGCCGATTTCCGGCTCTACCAGCAGAATTGTGAAATATCTTTCCTTGCCGATAAGGGCTCAACCTCCGTATATCACATGCTGGGACTGGGAATGGATTATGTCCGTTTTGCCGGCACACAGACGGGGGTAAAGTACCAAGGCACACAATGGGGCGGGAGCATAGGGCTCTTGCCCATTGAAACCGACAAGGGCCTCTCCGCTGTCATTTCAGCGAATCACATGTCGATGGATAAGAAGTTGAGTGGTGCCAACAATCTAACCCTATTGAACTTAGGAACAACATCAGTGCAAGGGAACGTAGCTTGGATGCGAAAGATAAAGCCAACGGAATACATAGCAATAAAAATGAATGCTTATTATACAATTCGTAAAGGAACTGAATACCTCTACGGGGAAGCAGGAGGCAGTTCTTATGGAACATTAATCAGCACTTCCCCGGGAATAAAGATTCGCAACAGCCAAATGTCGGTCGAAGGGTTGTGGGAGAAGCTCCCCACAGAACAATGCAGATGGGGTGGAGCAATTGTTCCCAGCGTAGCCTTTCGACGATTGGAAACTGACTACAATACGGTATCCAGATTTGTACATGTATCTGTTTTAGAGAGTTCTTTACGCGCCCGTTTGCAGTACCGAAAACGTAAGTTGCATTTAACGGCTGAAGCGAATGGCGGATACTCGGCCAATCTATCTGCAACATATTCCTTGCCGGGATTGGATGCCGCAAAATCTTCAGCACAAACTTTATTGGCCAACATTACCTACTTATCGTCCGATTATGGTACGATAGGGGCACGCTTTCAAGGAGATTATCTTATAACAAAACAATATAATTTATTTTTAGCTATACAATGGCAAATGGCATACTACAAGGAGTGTGGAACGCCTTGGCATACCGTTTGTTCGTTGGGCGTCTTTTTTTAACAAAAAACAATGTGTATATTATGAAAACAAAACAAATGGTTACTGTAGCCTTAATTACAGTTTTAATAGCTATGACTTCTTGTGGGAACAACAACAAACAGAACCAAAACGCGCAGACAGGACAACAGACAACTACAATGGCATTGAACATTGATGACTTGTTGGCCGATGCCGATTCTTTGGTCAACCAAGTAGTGACAATAGAAGGTATTTGCACACACACTTGCCAACATGGAGCTACAAAGATTTTTTTAATGGGTAGCGATGATACAAAAACCATTCGGGTAGAAGCCGGTGAATTGGGATCCTTTGATACGAAATGCGTCAATGCCATTGTTACCGTGACAGGAACTTTGAAAGAGCAACGCGTTGATGAAGCTTATCTACAAAACTGGGAAGCCAAGCTAAAAGCACAAACCACCCAAACCCACGGAGAGACTACAGCCGGATGCGACTCTGAAAAGAAAGCACGTGGAGAAACAGCCAATACACCAGAAGGTCGTATTGCCGATTTCCGCATGAAGATAGCCGAAAGGAAAGCAGCTACAGGAAAAGATTATCTGTCATTCTACTATTTGGAAGCTCATTCATATGAAATTGAAGAATAAAGGTACCGCATTACGCAAATGGAGCCGGATTATTCATCGGGATTTGTCTTTCTTTTTTGCAGGGATGATCTTAATTTATGCGATTTCGGGCATCGTTATGAACCACAGAGATCACATAAATCCACATTACACAGTGACACGGAAAGAATATAAAATCACAGAAGACTTATCTGACAAGAACAAGGTCGATGAAAAGACGATATTAGCTTTGCTGGAACCGCTGAATGAAACGGAAAATTATACCAAATTCTATTACCCAAAGCCGAATCAACTCAAAGTATTTTTGAAAGGAGGCTCCAGTTTATTGGTCAATACCGAGACCAAAGAAGCCGTTTATGAAAGCTTGAAGCGACGTCCTTTGCTTTCACACATGGTGCAGCTTCACTTCAACCCGGGCAGGTGGTGGACTTGGTTTGCTGATGCGTTTGCTGTCTGCCTGATTATTATTACCGTCACCGGCACGATGATGATAAAAGGTTCTAACGGGTTATGGGGCAAAGGAGGCATTGAGTTGCTTATTGGCATTTTGATTCCTATCCTTTTCTTAGTGTGGTTTTAACAGATATATTGAATGAGTGTAAACAAGAATATGAATGCAGTTATAGAATGTAAAAACCTGACCCATTTTTACGGTCGACGCAAAATTTATGAGAATTTGAGTTTTGAAGTTCCGCAAGGGCGAATCTTGGGTTTGCTTGGGAAAAACGGCACCGGAAAGACAACAACCATCAATATCCTGAGCGGTTACCTGCAACCCTACTCAGGAGAATGCCGTATTTTCGGAGAGAATATCCAAACGATGAACCCTGCATTGCGTCAGCACATCGGTTTGTTGCTGGAAGGTCATGTACAGTACCAGTTCATGACTATCACGCAAATAGAAAGATTTTATGCCTCTTTCTATCCCAAACGATGGAAGAAAGAAGCCTACTATGACCTGATGAACAAATTGAGAGTAGCTCCCGGACAACGCATTTCAAGAATGTCTAACGGGCAACGCTCACAAGTGGCATTGGGATTGATTCTGGCGCAAGACCCGGAATTGCTGATTCTGGACGACTTTTCGCTGGGGCTGGATCCGGGATACCGTCGGCTGTTTGTGGACTATCTGCGCGACTATGCCCGTTCTGAGAACAAGACCGTTTTCCTGACCTCTCACATCATCCAGGACATGGAACGGTTGATAGACGACTGCATCATCATGGATTATGGCTCAATCCTTATACAGCAGTCGATAGAATCATTGATGGACAAACTAAGAAGGTATACTTGCACGGTACCCGACGGCTTCCAACCTGACTTACCGGCGACATGCTACCACCCGGCTGTCATCCGTCGGACGCTGGAGTGGCATTCTTTTTTGTCTCCGGCAGAAACAGAACAGCTGTTAAAAGAACACCAAGTGCCTTATACGGATCTGAAAGCGGAAAAGGTAAGCCTGGAAGATGCATTCATCGGCCTTACCGGGAAATATTAACATGTAAAGAGAAAAATATGATACAAGCGATATTTTATAAAGAGTGGATAAAAACCCGTTGGTACCTTTTGTTGGCCACTCTTTTCATGATAGGGATAAGCGGATATTGCATGCTACGCGTCAACCGTGCCATTGCGTTGCAGGGGGCGGATCACTTGTGGATAGTAATGGTGCAGAAAGATGCCATCTTTATAGACCTGTTGCAGTTCGTCCCGTTGCTCATCGGCATACTGCTGGCTGTCGTACAGTTCTTTCCTGAAATGCAACGCAAGTGCCTGAAGCTGACTTTGCATCTGCCTTATTCACAGAAAAAAATGATAATGTCCATGCTGGCATTCGGAGTACTGACCCTGACGGCTTGCCTTGCAGCCGGACTTGTAGTGATGGGGGTTTACCTGCCGCAACACTTTACGGGACAGTTAGTGCGACATATCCTGCTGTCTGCCGCCCCCTGGTTCTTGGCTGGAATGGCAGGATATTTACTCTTTTCATGGATTTGCCTGGAGCCTGCCTGGAAACGAAGGGTGCCGAACTTGATAGTGGCAGTCTTGGTGCTGCGCGTATATTTCTTGGCACCGGCGGCAGAAGCTTACAACGATTTCTTGCCGTGGCTGGCACTTTATACATTGCTTACCGCCTCCCTCTCATGGATTTCAGTCACTCGGTTCAAAGCCGGCAAGCAGGATTGACCAGTAAATTATCACCTCTAAAATGAAATAACAATGATTCGATTCAGCAAAATATTTCTCTACTTAACAGTAATCGTCCTGTTGATATGGCAAGTGCCATGGGCATATGCTTTTCTGACGACAAAATCGGCCAGATCACCCTTCACCTTGTACAGCTCTGTGCTGGGCGATTTTATCATGATGCAACCGGACGAACACAAACAGATGCAACGCTTTGACAGCGAAGGAAACTTCTATACACAACAGACAGTAGACAGCCTGTTACCCACTTTCTACCTGCGACAACTCACGACTGACGAACGCTTTCCTGACACCATCTGCGGTAGGGCAGTCAGTCCGAAAGACGTGCAGATGACGAATTTCACTTTCAAAAGCGTGCCTTCGGCCATCAATGCACCGCAAACAGGCCTCTATTTCCTAATGGAGTCCATGTCGAAACGTGTAGACTTGAAAATGCCTGAAGATGCCTTCTGCTTTACCGCCGATGGCATGGAGTTCATCCGTATGGAGACAAACCGGGTAGATGAAACCAAAAGCCGGTTATTCACCGACATGTTGCAGAAGAAAGGGTTCGCCTTTCCGGCAGCTTACGTGTCAGGCAATCCTACCACCCGTAAAGACTATGACGAGGGGTATCTGCTGCTGGATGCCAACCATAAACTCTATCACCTGAAATGCACCAAAGGACGCCCCTATGTCAAACCCATTCCGGTACCCGATGGCATCCGACCGGAATACGTCTTTATCACAGAGTTCAGAAGTCGCCAAACGCTGGGATTCATGGTTGACAACAATCATCGGTTCTACATCATTGCAAAGGATGGCAGCATGATACAATCGGCTCTGCCCGCTTTCGACCCCGCCAAAGACGAACTGACCATTTTCGGAAATATGTTCGACTGGACAGTGAAACTCTCGACGGCTACGGATGATTGCTATTACGCACTGGATGCCACCGATTATTCGTTGATAAAAGAACGCATCTACCGGGATGTGCGACGCACGGTTCCCGGCCTGTCATTCACGTCTCCGGATGACAAGTTCGTCAAGCCTCGTTTCTGAGGAATCGAATTCCATGACACAATACTACTTGCAAGAGAGGAATCTCTTGGCACCGTCGGAACTGCATAAATATACGAGAAAATCGTATGTTTATGCAGTTCTCGTCTATTTGCCCCAGGATATGCACCAAATTGCCCTTCTAACAATCTACGCAACCACTATCAACTCTATACATTTTCTGCATAAAGATTCAAAAAATAACCCTCATTCTGTATATTCTTACAAAATAAGCCGTATATTTGCGCTGTTTTTGAATAAATATACAAAATATGAGTAAGAAGAAGAACCGTCTGGACGCTATCAAGATGATAATTTCGTCAAGAGACATCAGCTCACAAGAGGACTTGATGAACGCCTTGAACGAAGACGGGTTTGCACTGACACAAGCCACCCTGTCACGCGACTTAAAGGAGCTGAAAGTGGCCAAGGCATCGAATCCGCAGGGTAAATACACATACGTATTACCCAACGACGTGATGTACAAACGCCCCAGTGCGCACAGCGCCAGCGAAATGTTGATGAGCAACGGATTTCTGTCACTACAATTTTCAGGGAATATAGCCGTGATCCGTACCCGCACGGGCTATGCCAGCAGCATGGCTTACGACATAGACAACCGTGAATGTCCCGCCATATTGGGAACCATTGCAGGTGATGACACCATCATGATGGTGTTGCACGAGAACGCATCGCACGACGAAGTACGGGCATTCCTGGCACAAGTCATCCCACACATCAAGTAAGATTTATTTAACAACCATATAACCTAAGAAGAAAGAAAAGACGTAGAAATGGACACTAAACACATCGATGTGATGGTGGCAGATGCCTCACATGAAGTTTATGTAGATACAATTCTCGACACCATCCGCGAAGCTGCCAAAAAAAGGGGCACCGGCATTGCCGAACGTACACACGAATATGTGGCAACCAAGATGAAAGAGGGGAAAGCCATCATTGCCCTCTGTGGTGACGAATTTGCAGGATTCAGCTATATAGAGAGTTGGGGAAACAAACAATACGTGGCCACTTCGGGACTGATCGTACATCCCAAGTATCAAGGTATCGGACTGGCAAAACGCATCAAGCACGCCTCATTCCAGTTGGCACGCCTGCGCTGGCCGTGGGCCAAGATATTCAGTCTGACAAGCGGTGCGGCCGTGATGAAGATGAATACGGAACTGGGCTACGTACCCGTCACTTTCAATGAACTGACGGACGACGAGGCCTTTTGGAAGGGATGCGAAGGATGCATCAACCACGACATACTGGTGGCAAAGAACCGGAAGTTCTGCATTTGTACTGCCATGTTGTATGACCCGGCGTTGCATGAAGAGGACAAAATTTAATGAAGAATGTTTATTGCAAGACTCAAGTTATATTGAGCCACAAGCATTCAACAGTATGAAAGATGATTGCGGCGAATTAGTCGCCTTGCTTACATCAAGCATTAAAACAGTAAAAAATAACCAGAAGAAAGATGAAGACACGCTCTAAATTCTTCATTCTTAATTCTTAATTCTTCATTTTATGGAAAGAAAGAAAGTAGTAGTCGCCTTCAGCGGCGGGCTGGACACCTCGTTCACCGTGATGTATCTGGCCAAAGAGAAAGGATATGAAGTGTATGCCGCCTGTGCCAATACGGGGGGATTCAGTGCCGAGCAACTGAAAACGAACGAAGAAAACGCCTACAAACTGGGCGCCGTGAAGTACGTGACACTGGACGTGACACGCGAATATTACGAGAAAAGTCTGAAATACATGGTGTACGGCAACGTATTGCGCAACGGCACCTACCCCATCTCCGTCAGCTCCGAGCGTATCTTCCAGGCACTGGCCATCGCACGCTATGCCAACGAGATTGGAGCAGACGCCATCGCCCACGGCTCTACAGGTGCAGGCAACGACCAGGTGCGTTTCGACATGACGTTCCTCGTTATGGCTCCGGGTGTGGAAATCATCACACTGACCCGCGACATGGCTTTGAGCCGTCAGGAGGAAATAGACTACCTGAACAAGCACGGTTTTGCTGCCGATTTTGCCAAGTTGAAGTATTCGTACAACGTCGGCATCTGGGGAACAAGTATCTGTGGCGGTGAAATCCTCGACTCGGCACAGGGACTGCCGGAAAGTGCCTACCTGAAGCACTGCACCAAGGAGGGTACCGAACAGTTGAAGCTGACCTTTGAGCAGGGCGAACTGAAGGCCGTGAACGGCGAACGCATCGACGACCCCATCAAAGCAATACAGAAAGTGGAAGAGATTGGCGCCGCCTATGCCATCGGCCGCGACATGCACGTGGGCGACACCATCATCGGCATCAAGGGACGAGTGGGCTTCGAAGCTGCCGCACCGATGCTTATCATCGGCGCACACCGTTTCCTGGAAAAGTACACCCTCAGCAAATGGCAGCAGTACTGGAAGGATCAGGTAGCTAACTGGTATGGCATGTTCCTACACGAAAGCCAGTATCTGGAGCCGGTAATGCGCGACATCGAGGCAATGCTCACTTCCTCGCAGCGCCATGTCAACGGAACCGCCATCCTTGAGTTGCGTCCGTACGGCTTCCACACTGTAGGCGTGGAAAGCGAAGATGACCTGGT
>CALUJK010000128.1 GCA_944320945.1 uncultured Bacteroides sp.
AAGTAGAATAATAACAAAAAAAAATAAAGATTATGGGAAAAATTATTGGTATCGACTTAGGAACTACAAACTCGTGTGTTGCTGTATTCGAAGGCAACGAACCGGTAGTGATTGCAAATAGTGAAGGTAAGCGTACAACTCCTTCTGTGGTGGCATTTGTAGATGGTGGCGAACGTAAAGTGGGTGACCCTGCTAAACGTCAGGCCATTACAAACCCCAAACGTACGGTGTACTCCATCAAACGTTTCATGGGTGAGAACTGGCAACAGGTGCAAAAGGAAATTTCCCGCGTGCCCTATCCGGTAGTAAATGATAACAACATGCCGCGTGTAGATATTGACGGACGTCACTATACTCCGCAGGAAATTTCAGCGATGGTACTTCAGAAAATGAAGAAAACTGCTGAGGACTATCTGGGTCAGGAAGTGACAGAAGCCGTTATCACTGTGCCTGCTTATTTCTCTGACTCTCAACGTCAGGCTACTAAGGAAGCCGGACAGATTGCAGGTCTCGATGTAAAGCGTATTGTGAACGAGCCTACGGCTGCCGCTTTGGCTTATGGTATCGATAAGGCTAATAAGGACATGAAGGTCGCAGTATTCGACTTGGGTGGTGGTACGTTTGATATCTCCATTCTGGAATTCGGTGGCGGTGTATTTGAAGTGTTGGCAACCAACGGTGATACCCATCTGGGTGGTGATGACTTTGACCAGGTAATCATCAATTGGCTTGTACAAGAGTTTAAGAATGATGAAGGTGCAGACTTGACAAGCGACCCTATGGCTATGCAACGTCTGAAGGAAGCTGCTGAGAAGGCTAAGATAGAATTGTCTTCTTCTACTTCTACGGAAATCAACTTGCCTTACATCATGCCGGTAGGTGGTGTGCCTAAGCACTTGGTAAAGACATTGACTCGTGCTAAATTCGAGCAACTGGCTCACGACCTTATCCAAGCTTGTCTGGAGCCTTGTAAGAAAGCCATGAGCGATGCAGGTCTGAGCAATTCGGATATTGATGAAGTTATCTTGGTAGGTGGTTCTTCTCGTATTCCGGCTGTACAGAAACTGGTTCAGGACTACTTTGGCAAAGTGCCTTCCAAGGGTGTTAACCCTGATGAAGTGGTTGCCGTAGGTGCAGCTATTCAGGGTGCTGTGTTGAACAAGGAAGCCGGTGTGGGTGACATCGTATTGCTGGACGTTACGCCGTTGACACTGGGTATTGAAACTATGGGTGGTGTGATGACCAAGTTGATTGAGGCTAATACTACTATTCCTTGCAAGAAGAGCGAAGTATTCTCTACGGCAACTGATAACCAGACTGAAGTAACGATACATGTTCTGCAAGGTGAGCGTCCTATGGCAGCGCAGAATAAATCTATCGGTCAGTTCAACTTGACAGGTATTGCACCCGCCCGCCGTGGTGTTCCTCAGATTGAGGTAACGTTTGATATTGATGCAAACGGTATCTTGAAAGTATCGGCTAAGGATAAGGCTACCGGTAAGGAGCAAGCTATTCGTATCGAAGCTTCCAGCGGGTTGAGCAAAGAAGAAATCGACCGTATGAAAGCTGAAGCTGAAGCTAATGCCGAAGCTGACAAGAAAGAGCGTGAGAAAGTGGATAAGCTGAATCAGGCAGACTCCATGATATTCACCACGGAGAACCAATTGAAGGAATTGGGTGACAAATTGCCGGCTGATAAGAAAGCTCCTATCGAAGCTGCTCTTCAGAAACTGAAAGATGCTCACAAGGCACAAGACCTTGCTGCTATCGACAGCGCTATGGCAGAACTGAATACTGCTTTCCAAGCTGCCAGTGCCGAGATGTATGCCCAGACAGGTGCACAAGGCAATGCCAATGCCGGCCAGCAAGCTGACAATAACCAGCAAGCAGGTGGCAACAATGCAAAGCATGATGATGTGCAGGATGCAGACTTTGAGGAAGTGAAGTAATCTGATAAGTAAATGATATAAGTAAAAAGCGTGTAACTCATGTAGCTACACGCTTTTTGTATTTATAGGGGTATAATAATTGTGGTATATTTATTCTATCTGTGTCGGAGGGTAATTTATCAAATAGAGAGTACCGGTGGCTCGTGTAAAAGCGGTGTAGAGCCAGCGAAAGTAATTGGAAGTTAATAGGTCATCGGTCATATAACCTTGGTCGATAAAGACGTTTTTCCACTGTCCTCCTTGGGCTTTGTGGCAGGTGATGGCATAAGCATATTTTACTTGTAGTGCGTTGTAGTACGGATCCTCTTTCATCTTTTTCATGCGATCACGTTTCAGAGGAATGTTAGCATAATCTTCGAGTACGGTTTGAAAGAGACGTTCACTGTCCGCATGACTAAGTGCCGGAGCATCGGTATGCAAAGTGTCGAGTAATAGATTGATGTCTAACTCGATGTCGTTTTGGTCGGGGAAGGTGAGGGTGGCTTCGGCAAAGCGGAAACCGTATAGCTCACGTACACGACGGATGCGACGTACTTCGACAAGCTCACCGTTAGCAATGAAATCCATTTCACGGTTCCCCCAATGATAGTTGTTCTTTGCTACCATTAGTAAGTCTCCGGAGTTCAGTTCATCTTCCCGCCAGAGAATTTGGGCACGGATTCCTTTATTGTATAGATTGGCTCGCTTGTTTGAACGGCAAATAACAATGGTTTCTTCTAAACCGTCGCGGTCGTAACATTGTTCCAGTGCTTCTATCAGTTCATTGCCCGGTATGACGCGGATGTCGGGAAAACCGGTGATTCGTATTTTAGGCAAGTCGTAGTATGATTCATCAGCGATGAGGCGGCGTAATTGTGTCGCATTCCAAAGAATACCCGATGCTTGTTCTTGTCGTACAACTTGTGTTAAGTCGATTTCTGTTACCGTTAGTCCATAGCCGCGTAAGGCGTCTCCGAAAAGGGCCGGACTTAGTTCTTCTCCTACCGGTGGTAGCTGTGCCGTATCGCCCATCAGTAGGAGGCGGCATCCTTCTCCGGAATAAACAAATTGTACTAAGTCGTCTAATAGTCGTCCTGTGCCGAACATGGAGCCGGATAGCCCATCATTGGCAATCATGGAGGATTCATCTATTATATATAATGTGTGAGTGGTCAGATTGTCGTTTAGCGAAAAGTTTTCAGTGTCATTAGAGAAAGAACGTTGCCGGTAAATCTTCTTATGGATGGTAAAAGCCGGATGTCCGGCATAAGAGGCAAAAATTTTGGCTGCCCGTCCGGTAGGGGCTAAAAGTACGGATTTTTGTTGGAGGTTGTCAAGGGTACGTACCAAAGCTCCGACTAATGAGGTCTTACCGGTACCGGCATATCCCCGAAGCAAGAATGCAGTATCTTTGTCGGTGGAACAGAGGAAGTCAGCAAGTGTTTTGATGGCATTTTCTTGTTCTGAGGTTGGTTGATAAGGAAAATTTTCCTTAATTTGCCTTTCTAAATAGTTATTTATCATTTTTGCATAAGAAAAATTTAACCGAAACAATCGTAATTCAATTTATTTCTTTTATTTTTGCGGTGCGAATATAATAACTAAAAACATATTTATCATGAAAACAGTATTGAATATTGTGTTAGGCTTGTGCATCGTAGCATTGATTTACATTTGCTATGCCAGCATCATGGGACCTATCAATTTTGAGAATGAGAAGAAGATTAGAGATAACGCTGTTATCGCTCGTCTGCTTGACATCCGTAAGGCGCAATTGGAATATCGAAATCTGCATGACCAGCAGTATACCGATAGCTTTGATGTGTTGATTAACTTTGTGAAGACTCAAAAACTTCCGTTTATTTATAAAGAGGGTGAATTGGATGATGACCAATTGGAAAAAGGTTTGACGGAAAAGAAAGCTGTTGACATTGTTAATAAGGCTAAAAGAACTGGCAACTATTCTGAGGTAAAGAAATGGGGTTTGGAGAACTTTAAGCGTGATACAATGTGGGTGGCTGTTTTGGATACAGTGTTCCCCAAAGGCTTTAATGCAGATTCCATGAGATATATTCCTTATGGCAATGGTGCTGAATTTGAAATGGCTATTAGAAATGATACTGCTAAGTCTGGTGCGCCGTTCTGTTTGCTCGAAGTAAAAGCTCCGTATGATATCTATTTGAGTGGTTTGGACAAGCAGGAAATTATCAATTTGAAAGACATGCAGACTAAGTTAGGTAAATACTGTGGTCTGAAGATTGGTGACTTGGAGACTGCTAACAACAATGCTGGTAACTGGGAATAATAGATGATAGAAAATACTGATTTTAATAAATCGGAACAATATACATTATCCATCCGTCTTGCTACGGATGGATTTTCTTTTTCTATATTCAATCCTTTGAGTGATGAGATTCTCTCTATTGTGGATTATAATATTGATGGGTCTCTCTCTTTAACGGCTAATTTGAAGCAGGCTTTTGCGTCTATCGAATGGCTGTCATATACTTATCGGCGTGTCAATGTTATTGTGGTTGGTAAACGTTATACGCTTCTTCCTTTGGAGTTCTTTGAAGATGAGGATATTGAAACCGTTTTTTACCACAATCATTCTAAACGGGAGAATGAGTTTGTCAGTTATAACATTCTGCTGAGAAATGGAGTTGTAGTCTTGTTTGGGATGGATAAGAGTGCTCATGACTTCCTGTATGAGCGCTACCCGGAGACACGGTTTTATGTACAGACGACCCCTTTGATTGAGTATTACTCTGTGAAAAGCCGTTTGGGCAATAATTGTAAATTATATGCTCATCGGAGGAAAAATGCAGTAGATGTCTTTGTCTTTGATTGCGGTAGGCTTCGGTTGGCAAATTCCTATACGTGTAATGAAGTGAATGATTGCATCTATTATTTGCTGTATGTTTGGAAGCAATTGGGGATGGAACAAGAACGTGACGAGCTGCATCTTTCCGGTCAGTTGCAGGCTAAGGAATATCTGCTATCTGAATTGAGGAGATTTGTTAGAAGAGTATTTGTCATGAACCCTTGTGAAAATTTGGATTTACGGGCTATCAGTTTATGCGAGTAATTAGTGGTATATACAAGCGGAGGCATTTTGATATTCCCCGCAACTTTAAGGCACGTCCTACTACGGATTTTGCCAAAGAGAATCTGTTCAATGTACTTTCCAATAGAATTGATTTTGAGGATAGCATTCGTGCGCTCGACCTTTTTGCAGGAACCGGAAGCATTAGCATCGAGTTGCTGTCAAGAGGCTGTGAACAGGTAGTTAGTATAGAGAAAGACCGTGACCATTTTGCTTTCATTTGTAAGGTAATGAAAGAGCTAAAGATTGAAAAATGTATTCCTATTCGTGGAGATGTCTTTAAATACATTACTAGTAATGGTGGACGTGATACGTTCGACTTCATTTTTGCAGACCCGCCGTATGCGCTTGCCGAATTAGAAATATTGCCTGATCTTATCTTTGAACACGGATTGTTAAAAGAGCAAGGTTTATTTGTCCTGGAGCATGGTAAGAATAATCATTTTGAGTCACATCCGCATTTTCAGGAACGTCGGGTATATGGTAGTGTAAACTTCTCGTTCTTCCAGTAAGGAGGTTCTATATTAAAGTAAGGGCGAAAGCAGTCGGACGAGGCTTTCTGCCATTTTTCTATACCATGGTCGTTTTATCCAATTCTTGAGTAATATCTGTGTACAGTCTCGTTGGTCTTGGAGAAATATTTCGCGCATTTGTAGAGCTGTTTCTTCATCGTAGATAAATGCGTTTATCTCAAAATTATGCTCAAAACTGCGAAAATCTAGATTGGTAGAACCCACAGTAGAGAGTGCGTCATCCGAGACCATCATCTTAGAGTGTAGAAATCCTTTTTTATAGAAATAGACTTTTACTCCAGCACGTAGCATATCGGCAATAAATGAGCAAGAAGCCAAGTGGATGAGCCAATTGTCTGCTCGCATAGGTAACATTAACCGGATGTCCACACCAGCCAAGGCTGCTGTTTGCAAGGCTGATGCTATCGGTTCAGTCGGTAGGAAATAAGGGGTTTGCAAGTAAAAGTATTTTTGAGAGCCGATGATTGCCATTGTCAGTCCTTGCATGATTTTCTTCCATTGGCTTACCGGGTCACTAGTTACTATTTGTACCAATGAAGTTCCTAAATTTTCTATTTTAGGGAAATAAGCAGATGAAGTTATTAAGGTACGGTTTACGAAGTACCAATCTAATAAGAAAGCCATTTGTAATCCGTGTACAGCTTTACCTTTTAATAGAATGTGCGTATCTCGCCATACGCCCCAAGAAAAGCCACGTATATAGCGTTCTGCAAGATTCATCCCTCCAACAAATCCGGTTGCTCCATCGATAATTACCACTTTCCGATGATTCCGGTAGTTGACACGACTGGTAAACAAAGGGAAACGTACTTTTAAGAAACTATGAACTTCGATACCGGATTCAAGCATTTCATTGTAAAAGCGGTCCGGAACATGCCAACAGCCTACATCATCATAAATCACACGTACTTCTACTCCGGCTTTGGCTTTCTCTATCAAGACATCTCTTATCATCCGTCCCACAGCATCATCCTCTATAATGTAGAATTCTAGATGGATGTGATGTTTGGCTTTTTGAAGCTCACGCAACAAAGATTGTAAGAATGTACTTCCGGAGGTATATGTTTCTATTTGATTACCATTAAAAGGAAAGGCTTGATTGATATTTTGGAATAAACTTGTTAATCGGGTATAACGTAGAGGGACGATATCTGAGTTCTGGTTTAAATATTCACTCATCGGGTGTTTGATAAGACGTCCATATCCTTTTTTGCTGATGACACGTTCATGCCGTTGGTCGCGTCCGAAGAAGAAGTAAAGTATCAATCCGATAACCGGTAGAAACATCAGAATCAATATCCACGTTAATGTTTTCACCGGATTGCGATTATCAAGAATAATAACGATAATCGTACCGATGATTATGCCGAAATAAATCACATCAAATGTGATAGTTGCTATCAGATTCGTGATGTAACTCCAATCTATCATAGGAGCAAATATAGTGAAATAAGACGAAAGTGAAACGATAAATTGCATTTAATGCCGATTACCGTTTCACTTTCGTTTATTTTAGAATCTTCTGTGTGGGGGACGTCCTCCACCAAAAGGCGGCCGATGTCCGTCGCCTTTCGGCCGTTCTCGGGTGATTTTACCACCGAAGATGTTCAACCTGTAAATGAAGTGGAACATACAGTAACTGTTGATACCATTATATTCATAGACAGAACGTCCCGTAGCCGTCAGTGAACGGCTGATGTTGCTTTGTTGTTGAAGGATATCATATAACTCGACACTGACAGTTGCGTCTCCTTTCAGGAATGTTTGCGAGAGTTGGGCATTCCATATCAATTCATTGCGGTTCATACTACTGTCACGGTAACCTCGTCGGCTTTGGTTAGCGATGTTTGTAGTGAATGTCATATTCCACGGTGCGGTGAGAGTCGTATTGGCACCGTATGAGAATGTATAAGGATTCTGATTATTATCAGGCGTCAGTTTGTCTTTCTCTATGGAGTAAGAGAACGTTCCGTTCAGGCCAAATTCAAACCAGTCATTCCGGTATGCGGCATTTAAACGTTCATTTAAGGTCAGATTGGTTGTTGTATTCTTACGCTCGATTCTTGTTTGTGAGTCCGTCAGGTAGCCGACATTGTTCTGATAATTGATGTTTGAGAACGAGTTGATAGTGTATTTCTTGTTACGAAGTGCTGTGTTGAAACCAAACATACCGAATGCACTCCAATTACCGTTGATGTTTTTCGGGGTAGTGGTCCATCCACCGGTCGATTCATTATATACCCGACTGTTACTTACGCTATTCTGTGTCATGGAGTAGCTGGCGTGTGCCATCATTCCCCGCTGCTTGTCTGCATCATACGTGTTGTAGAAGAAACGCATGGTATGCGTAAAGGATGGTTTCAGACCGGGGTTACCGATTCGTATGTTTTGCGGATTCGAGTTATCCACAATCGGCAATAAGTTTTCCATGGAAGGCTGACTGCTTCGTCCACGATACGTAAATCGTAATTGACTGACTTTAGAGAAACGATACCGGAAATCAATGTTGGGCGCAAAATTGAACACGTTACGTGTCGTGTCAATCATATAATCTCCTCTTTTATAGGACAGAATGGTGTGCTGTGGTTGGAAAGACATACCGGCACTCAACTGATATTTTTCACGGATGAAACGCAATGACACGGAAGCGTCGTGGTTAAAGTAGCGGTATTCGGCATATTTTCCCAGACTATCCAACTCGTTTTCTTTGTATTGGGGAGGAAGCGGCATACCCAGTTTCCATTGATTGTCACTGGCATACAAGTCATAAGTTTTCTTATCGCTCTCACTATATTTATACTGAAATTGATAGCTGAACTGCAAGAATGTAGCGCGTGCTATCGGTTCGCTGTAAGTAAATTGTGCCCGATAGTTAAAGTCCTTTGTCGGGGTATGGATATACTGATTACGGATTAATATGGAGTCTTGTCCCGGATTCATCAGGCTTTCAATTAAGAAGTAGTTTGTTTGCGATTCTGTGAACTGTTGGTTGATATTATTTCCATATTCGAATCGTCCTCTGAAAGTGATATTTCGTCCTTTCGAATTCAACCGTCTGTTGGCTTGTAAGGTACCTTCAAATTCGACGTTCTTGCTATCGGTTATAGTTCCACTGTTAATGGCGTTTACCCGAATATCTTCCAACGGGTCCTCTCCATCTTCGTCCAGTTTGTCGAGATTTAGATAGTCGTTAGGATTTGTCACAAAATTATATGGGTCATCATTAAACGTTCCCGATTCTGAATTAGATAAGTTGTCTGTTTTTCCATATGAGAAGTTGGGGCGGAAAATAATGTTTGTCATCGTGTCCGGTTTCCACTCCAAGCGGAAATTGGCTCGGAAAGATTTGCTTCGGTTGTCTGCCAAAGTATTGGCATTGGAGAACGAATTGCCGCTTGTCAAGAAATCTTCCGTAGAACCGGTACTTTGAATATCTTGTCCCACATAATTGTAGCGGACACTACCATCTGTTTCTAGTTTTTCTGTCTCGGTAGAAAAGTTTAATCCAACCCAGCTTCGGGTTGTCTGTCCGTTGTTACGACGCCAACGTGGACCTCCTCCGCCACCAGAGAATCCCTGGTCGTTTACATTGTTTGTAGAACCGATAAGTGATACTTGCGTTTTGTCGCGGAAATAATTTACCATACCGCGTACGGAGTAGCGTCCTTTCGTACCGTAAGCCGCATCTATATTGCTGAACCACCCCGTGTTCATCTCTTTCTTGACGGTTAAGTCGAGAACAGTTTCTTCTTCACCGTCATCAATACCGGTGACACGTGCCAAGTCAGATTTTTTGTCATAAGCTTTTAACTTGTCTATCATTTCTACAGGCAAATTTTTCAATCCGGTTGCCACATCGCCTCCAAAAAACTCCTTGCCGTTGACTAATATTTTCGAAACATCTTTACCATTGATCTTTACGTTACCGTCGTCGTCAATTTCTGCGCCGGGCAATTTTTTTACCAATTCTTCCAACATAGCTCCTTCCGGAGTGCGGTAAGCTGATGAGTTATATTGCATAGTATCTTCTACCACTTGCACCTGCGGAGCCTGTGCGGTGATAACAGTTTCTGCCAACATAATGGCATCTGACTCTAATGTAAGTGTGCCGACATTTTTTCGAGGAGTCGAGGAAGAAAGTTGCAAGGGTATATATTTGGTTTTAAACCCGATGTAGGAGACTTTCAGTAAATATTTACCGGCTTTGACACGCGGAAGGGTAAATCTCCCGTTGACGTCAGAGGCAATACCGGCGGCATACGTGCTGTCCGGTAATGATAATAATTGGATAGTAGCTTGTATGGCAGGCTCTTTTGTATCTTCAACGATTTGCCCGCTTACTGTAATGTTTTTGGTTTGTGCAAGTGCAGAACAAGTTGCTATTAGTAACAACAATATTCCACTAATCCTCTTTTTCATGCCCTGTTTTTGTCTTAAAAATAAATCAGATTTGTCTATTCGTAGTGTTTGGTTGGATAAAAAATAGGGAGAAAGGTTTAATCCGTTTCTCCCTATTTTAACCATTTTATGGATTTACTTATAGATGTTATTTTGGCAGTAAAGCGTTCTTTTATTGCTTTTTCCCCTTGAATAATTGGTCAACGTGTGCTTTTTTAAGACCAAATTCTAAGCAAAGTATATTGATGATTAAAAAGATGAGGAATGAAGAAGAATCTATTGACATCAAATCATTTTTCCACACGCGATATAACATCATACCGAATAGATAAAGAACCGTTGCGAACACGGCATTACGCATGGCATTGGTACGTATTTTTTCTGTTGCTACACTTTCGTTTTTTGCTTGAGCAAAGAGAATCATCAAGGCACCAACCATCATCAGCAGTTTGGCGCATTCGCGGTAAAAAAGTAAATTGTTATCGGTTACTTTTCCCACCATGGCCATGAGTAGCGGCATGAATAAGCCCAATGCAATAATGAAATAGCCAAGCGGGCGGCTGTAAACGGGTAATAAAGCTTTCATAAACAGAATGTGATTTTATCTTTTCCAGATGCAAAGATAAAATAAAATATTGGGATACAATGTTGGTGTGTCAAAAATAACGTATTCTGTTTCTTCCCGAAAAAGACTCTGTATCGTTATTTTCTCATAGAGAAATCCGTATCTTTGCCATGTTAAAACTGAAATGATTATGAGCAAACAGGAAATCATTATTTGCAAGGATTTGGATGACAGCTTGTCACAGGCTGTGAACCGTTGTTCGCACGACCGTCTTTTTATATTGACTGATACACATACGCACAACCTTTGCATGCCGGTACTGTCCGGCATTTCGGCTCTTGATAGTGCCATAGAGATAACCATTGGAGCGGAAGATGTCCATAAGAATATAGAAACACTGGCTTCCGTGTGGCAAACGTTGAGCGAGAAAGGAGCTACCCGTCATTCGTTATTGATTAATTTAGGGGGAGGAATGGTGACAGATTTAGGTGGTTTTGCTGCCGCCACATTCAAACGAGGAATACCTTATATTAATATACCTACTACATTGCTTTCTATGGTAGATGCTGCTGTAGGTGGAAAGACCGGCATCAACTTCAATGGATTGAAGAATGAAATCGGGGCTTTTGCACCGGCTGTTTACGTGTTGCTTGAGACAGAATTTTTGCGTACGTTAGATAGCCATAATTTTTTCTCCGGCTATGCGGAGATGCTGAAACATGGTTTGATAAGCGATTATGAGCATCTGAACGAGTTGCTGGCTTTCGATACAGAGCATATTGACTATGCCCGCTTGAAAGAACTTGTTGCCCGCTCGGTGCAGGTGAAGGAGCACATTGTGGAGCAGGACCCGCATGAACACGGCATTCGCAAAGCATTGAATTTAGGACACACCGTAGGGCATGCTTTCGAGAGCTTGGCATTGATGGAAAACCGTCCGGTGTTGCATGGTTATGCCGTGGCATGGGGATTGGTTTGCGAACTCTATTTGTCACATGTTCAGACCGGATTCCCACGCGAAGAGATGCGAAATGTCGTCCAGTTCGTCAAAGAGAATTATGGCACATTTATTTTTGACTGTAAGCAATATGACACACTTTACGGTTTGATGCAACACGATAAGAAAAATACGGCCGGTGTCATCAACTTTACCTTGTTACATGGGGTGGGGGACATCTGCCTGAATCAGACTGCCGACCGCGAAACCATATTTGAGACGTTAGACTTCTATCGTGAGTGTATGGGTTGTTGATGATTTTTCATTACTTTTGCACCCGGAAATAGTGATTTAAGGTTATGACTACACAGAAGACACCCACGGCGTTGGGTACGGAAAACATCGGGAAACTGCTAATGCAGTATGCCGTTCCGGCGATTATCGCAATGACGGCTTCTTCGCTTTATAACATGGTGGACAGTATCTTTATCGGGCACGGTGTTGGCGCGTTGGCCATCACGGGCTTGGCTCTGACTTTCCCCTTGATGAACCTGACGGCAGCTTTCGGTTCGTTGGTGGGAGTAGGAGCATCCACGCTGGTTTCGGTTAAGTTGGGACAAAAAGACTATGAAACGGCGCAACAGGTGTTGGGCAATGTGTTGGTATTGAATGTCGTGCTTGGTTTGGGACTAACCGTGATACTCTTGCCATTTCTTGACCCGATACTTTATTTTTTTGGCGGAAGTGATGAAACGGTGCCTTATGCCCGTGACTTTATGCAGATTATCCTGCTGGGTAACATTGTGACCCATTTGTATTTTGGCTTGAATGCCGTGTTGCGTGCTTCCGGACATCCTAAACAAGCGATGTATGCCACGGTGACGACAGTTGTTGTTAATATTCTGTTGGCACCGCTTTTTATCTTTGTCTTTGGTTGGGGCATTCGTGGCGCTGCTTTGGCCACAATGTTGGCACAGTTGGTTGCCATGTGCTGGCAATTGCATCTTTTCAGTGACCAGTCGGAATTGTTGCATTTCCGGCGTGGTATCTTCCGGTTAAAACGCAAGATTGTGATCGATTCGCTTTCTATCGGTATGTCTCCGTTCTTGATGAATATTGCAGCATGTTTCATTGTTATCCTGATTAATCAGGGCTTAAAGCGTTACGGAGGCGACTTGGCTATCGGTGCTTACGGCATTGTAAATCGGTTGGCCTTCATCATTGTCATGATTGTGATGGGATTGAACCAGGGTATGCAGCCTATTGCCGGATATAACTATGGAGCCCGTCAGTATGACCGTGTGACGAAAGTCTTGAAACTGACAATAACTTATGCTACCATTGTCACCACAGTCGGCTTCTTGGCAGGTATGTTTATGCCGCATTTGTTAGCCAGCATCTTTACTTCTGATGAGGAGCTGATAAATCTTGCTGCACATGGCCTGCGTATCGTGGTGACGTTCTATGCCATTATTGGTTTCCAGATGGTGACTGCTAATTTCTTCCAAAGTATTGGTATGGCAGGTAAAGCTATTTTCTTGTCGCTTTCTCGTCAGTTACTTATTCTGGTGCCTTGTTTGATTATTTTGCCACGCTTCTTCGGAGTAGAGGGTGTATGGTGGAGCATGCCTGTGTCTGACGTGTTGGCAAGTTTGATTGCCGGTGTAATGTTAATAATGCAGTTCCGTAAGTTCAAGCGTGCAGCTGCTGAGGAAAGACTTTCATCAGTATGATAAAAACGACATAAGTTCAAGTTGGTAGAGTTGAAAGAAACAGACTGTCACCTTGAATGTAGCGAGTATCTCACAGCAGTAAATGTGAGTTCTGAAGACTACGTTCAAGGTGACAATTTTTATATAGAGTTTTTGTCTCGTTTTTATTCTTAAAGAGAGCCGTCTTTATCGTTCGTGTTCTTCATATCCGGCTAAATTATAGCAGACAGGAACGGTACTATTCCCCACGCGATAGATGCCGAATTTAAAGTAATACCCCTCTTCATCATTCCGTCCTATCAGAATTTCCTCATTATCTACAATGTGGCGTTCTACTAAGTTATTGTTTTCCATGTAAGACATGGTCACATCCAAACGTCCTGGTTTGAGGATGTTTTCCTGTTCTTTTCCATAAACAGTCCAGTCGATATTGACATGGAACGTTACCCAACAGTCCTTAGGAAATTCGTTGAACGGCAGTTTATAGGCAATCGTCGATGCCTTGTATTTCGATGTAACCGGACGCATTACTTCCGCTTTTTCGGGATTGGCATTGCAACGGTCGGTCTTGTCGCTCAACCAACGGCGGTCGGAATTGGCCTTTATGTAGAAATATCCTTGTGAAAAGCCGAAAGCCAGTGGCGGGTATCCTCCCTGTTCTACTAACCAGCCGTTGGGCTTTCCGGCACGATAGATGGTATCGCCTTTTTCTGTTATTTTCATGACTTTATCATGGGCAATGTTCTTTTTGAATATCATGCGTTCTTCCATCCGGAGAAACTCTTCGTCAGTAAGACGCATTACTTTGCCGGTCGGGTCAGATACCAATGTGCGGCTGGGCATGCCGTGCCATTGGGCAAAAATAGTGCTGACATTACGATTCAAATCACTTGGTGCATAGAATGAGAATGTATAGCTCATTTTGCTTCCCTGCGGACAACTTCCTTTTCCACGGTGGTAGACGGTTTTCATGCGGCGGGCATTGTCGAATGTTTGTGGCGGCAATCCCTGGAAATCTTGATGAGTGGCATAGCAATAAGATAGTTCTGCTCTTCCTTTGGTTTCCCCTTTGGCATAGCCTTCCAGTGTGTTGTCTTCCTGTTTTAGTTCGAAGCGGTAAGAAGGTTTACCATTGAACATGCGTGTATAGTCGCGCTGAATGGTATGTGCCTTATTGGTTCCCACGGCCACCCATTGCCCGTCGATGATGCGATTGCTGCGTGCCGTGTCTGCTTGAACGTTGACACGACCTTTCAGTGGGACCAAAGTAGGTTGTTGTGCGTATGTTTGTCCGGTGGAGATTAATCCATACAGGAGAAAGCAAGGTAGTGTTTTTTTTAATGTCATATAGATAGATATAAAATAGATATGTAATAGTATTCCTAAAAAATAAGATCGTTTTTGCGACGGAGCACATCACTTTATTCCGGTAGCGGTACCATTGGACGACGGCCGTGGTTCAGTTTCAAGCCTTGTTTATAGGCTTCAGGACCGTGCATAAGCTGAATGTCCAATTCTCCCAAATTGACGAGAATACCGCGTGCCATGAGTCCAGCGTCTTCATTCTGTTTACGTGGCAGTGTCTCTGCCGCTTCTTTTAATTGGGGCAGATAGGGGCGTAAATAGGGGCGCATCAACGGGTCGAGTGAGAGACATTCGAGGGCAGAATAGCCAATTTTACGATCTGCTTCCACGGTAGGAGTAACAAGACGTTCGATACCTTCGGAGGGATGTCCCAGATAGGCTACAGCATAGGCCGCTTCAGCGGCTACATACGGATTGGAATCTTGAAGCAACGCGAGTAATTCATCTGGACAATCGGTTGTGTACTTTTGTCGTGCCAGTTGTGCATAGCCTACGGCTGCCCAGTAGCGCATCTCATCACGGGTGTCAGTCAAGGCATGGTGCAATAATGACAAATCATCGGGAGTGGCCGTACCGGCTGTTTCCGCCAGTTGGTAAAGTTCCTCTAACGGATAGTTTTCTTCGCGTACCTTATTATATATGTTGCATGCGGCACGGGTGGTGGGGAGGAAGAAGCCTAAATCCTTGGTCTCGCGAATGTGCTTGGAAAGTGCCTCACGCATCTGTTTTAAGATCGCAGCATGTTCGGGAGAGGCAGAAAGGTCGTGTGTCTCTCCGGGGTCATTGTCAAGGTCGAACAACATTTCGGCCGGATGACGGTCAAAAGGCAGTGCCCATATAGGATTTGTGTTGTGTCCACCCAGTACGTAGGCATCCCATGCCTTGTTTGACGGCATTCCCCATTGATAGTAGTTGCGCATGCTGAACTGGCGATAAGGCAGATAGGTGCGCAGATATTTGTAGCGTCCGTCGGTCACAGCGCGAGCCGGAGTGAAATGGTGCAAATGATTGGCAGCAAGGGCAAATTGCAATGTACGTTTTTCCTTCTCGGCATATTTCCCGAAAAAGGCTTTACCCTGCATGTGCTTAGGAGGTTGGATACCTGCCAGACTGAGGACGGTAGGACCCAGGTCTGTGAAGTTTACCAAATCCTTCACCTTGCCGGATAATCCGTTGGCTAAATGCTGCCATTTGGGCGGGAAGTAGGCAATGAGTGGTACGCGCAATCCGCTTTCATACAGATATCCCTTGCCACGGGCAATGCAACCACCGTGGTCGCTGAAGAAGAAAATGATGGTGTTGTCGGCCAGCCCCTTTTCCTGCAAATCTTTCAGGAAGAAGCCCAACCATGTATCTACATCCTGTACAGCTTCCAAGTGTCCGGCATAGTCGGATCGCACTTCTGGAAGGTCGGGCACGTAGTCGGGCAGGGTGAGCTGTTGCGGATAAATGCCTTCCGTGGTATAGTCACGCCGTCCGTCCGTATGGAAGGTTCGGATACGTCCCATGTGTGACGTTACGGTGTTGAACACAGCGAAGAACGGCTGTCTTTCCGCCCGTTTGGGGCTGTTGTATGACGCCTTATTGTTGCACTCATCCCAACATCCTTTGTGATTGAGCGTCGTGTTGTAATGAGTCTTGCTGTTATTGGTGCAATAGTAACCGGCTTCGCGTAACCATTGGGGGAAGAGAATGCCTTCGGGGGTATCATACTGCACCGGATGGACATCCATTCCGTAAGTCGTGGCGTAGCATCCGGTGATTAACGATGAACGTGCCGGAGAACTTTGTGGCGCTACCGACCAGGCATTCATAAATTGTACGCCACGGGCAGCCAGTGTATCAGTATTGGGCGTATGTACATCCGTGTTGCCATAACAGCCGAATTCGCGCGCACTGGTGTCTTCGAAAGTCAGCCATAGGATGTTGGGACGTTCGTTGGGTGTCTTGTCTTTATCGGTACCGGCAGTTGCCGTGTTCGGGGCGCATAATCCGTATGCGGTCAAAGAGAGAAATAAAGGAATGCGTTTCATAGTGAATAATATTTGATTAATTGTTGCGAATGTACCTCATTTCCAGTAAAACAGTATTCTTTTCTGTGCAAAAGAACGCTAATATTGTTTTGGAGGGAACGATTCAACAATATTGGCGTAAAATGCACAAAATTGGGACTGTTTTCCTACATCCGTAAGAGTAAAATAGGCTAATATCCGAAAGTATACTGCATATAAACTCTTATCTTTGTTTGATGAAAGATAAAAGATGTATACAAAAGAGTGCCGCGTGGCAGGCCGTTTGTCCGAAAGGGCTTTGGCTCGTGCTTCAAAGCCCTTTCGAGCGTGCTCCGAAGCTGTCTCGTTCGTGTTCCGAAGGGCTTCTGAACAGACCCTTGTCAGAATGCTTTCTGAACCGGTATCAAAGGACTTTTCTGTAAAGTAATGTATGTATACAAATGATATGTTAGAGAGACGTTTCTTGGTAAAGTTTTGCCAATGAAACAAGATTCATATAGAAACCAAATTTAAAATTAAATCTGTCAATGAAAAATGTAGTATTCAGCGGGATGATGTGTATCTTGTTGGCCGTCTGCTTGCCGATGCAGGCACAGACCCAATACACCAGTGCCCATAGCGATGTTTCTTTGCGTGCGGAAGCCGAGAGTTTGTTAACGGAATGGATGGACACGTTCCTGACTTATCAGAGTGATGACCCACGGCGGGCGTTTAATGGTGCAGTGTTTTGTCCGGGGTGTGTGCGTGTTCATGGGCGCATCGGAGATGCTGTTCTTCCGCTGATGTATTTGGCTGACAAGACAAAAGATGAGAAATATCTCTCCGGTGCAAAGCGCCTGATGGCCTGGATGGAAAATATCCATTGTCCGGATGGTGGCTGGATGAACGATGTCAATGTGTCAGATTGGAATGGAACGACTGTTTTTGCTGCCATTGCTCTGTATGAGGCGATACACTATCATGGTCATCTGCTGGACGATTCAACGCGTAACCATTGGAAGCAGCAATTGTTGGAGGCTGGTGAGTTTATGATTAGCCATCCATTTATCTATGGTCGTAATCGAGAAGGCATGCGGAACAACAATGTGAATTATTCGGCATCCGTCACTTATGCCTTGCAGGTGATTGGGGAAATGTGGAACCGACAGGATTTTAAGGATTATGCCCGTACGGTGGCTGATGCGTTGAAGGAGAAGTATTTTACGAAAAATGACTGTTTCCTGTATGGAGAAGGCCCTAATATCTGGACTGAAACCAAGAACGGTTGTCGCCCCGTAGACTTACTATATAATGTGGAAGAATCATTGCCGCAATTGGCCTATTATGCCAAACTGGTGAAAGATGATGAATTGTTGCAACTGGTGGAACGCTCCATGAGTACCCATCTGGAATTTATGCTTCCTGATGGTGCATGGGATAATAGCTGGGGAACCCGTAGTTTTAAATGGATGTATTGGGGTGGACGTACCAGCGATGGTTTTATGGGTGGATATTATGCGATGGCTGGACGTCATCCCGAATATCTTACAGCGATTCATCGTAACATCGGCTTATTGCGTCGGGCTACACAGGAGGGATTGCTATATGGAGGTATGCATTATAAAGAGTCTGGAATGTTTCCCTGCATACATCATACTTTTGGGCATGCGAAAGCTTTGACTTCTTTCTTGGAGTTGCCGGCTTTGCAAGATTCTCATTATGTTGTAGCGGAACTTCCGCGCGATAAATCATATGGGGTGAAACATTTTCGCGATATACGTACGTGGCTGATTGCCGAGGGTAATTGGCGTGCTACTCTGACCGGCAATGATGCAGAGTATAAAGTAAAGGGTACACATCCTATGGGCGGAGCCATGTCTATGTTGTGGCATCCGCAGACGGGTCCCATCTTTGCCGCAACCATGAATCGTTACCATCTGATAGAGGCTCCCAATATGCAAGTCACCTACAATACGTATCAGATGAGTGGTACTCCTCGCTTAGAGATGGTGCAAAATGGTACTCTTTATAGCAATCTGGATGATTTGGATACGAATATCTTCTATAAGAAAGAAGGAGAAAATCATGATTTTACCGTACAGACACATTTGGTTGACATTAATCAAAAAGCTCCGGCAGGCGGAAGCGTATCAGCCGTTATCAATTATGCATATGCGGCGGATGGAGTTACGGTATCAATATCTCAATGTCCGGATTCAGCCTATTTGATGCTTCCTGTCATTTCGGCTCCTTCGGAGAAAGTGGAAGTAATGGGTAATGAGATTCGGGTGCATAAGAAAGAAGCGGTATTGTCGATTTCTTGTCAGGCTGGTAAAATGGGTATTGCTTCGGTCAATGAGGACGGTCGCATTTTCAACCCGGTTCCCGGCTTCTCTTTTATTCCTGTACAGATAAATCCGGAAAAGTCACATAAAAATATTCAAGTAAGGATTTTAGTTTATTAGATATTTACCGTATCTTCGGCGTAAAATCTGCTTGTATATGAAGACACTTCGAATTTTGTGGGTATTTTTTATTGGGTTGTATGCTTCTTTTTTGTATGCCGGTCCGATAGAAAATATCCATTTTACTCATATTGGTTTGGAACAAGGTTTGTCGCATAGTACGGTTTTTGCGATAGACCAGGATAAAGACGGAAATTTGTGGTTTGCCACCTACGATGGGGTTGACAAGTATAATGGATATGATTTTACCGTGTATCGGAATCAGTATTCTGACCCTAAAAGTATTGCGTGTGACATCACCCGTTGTATTACCGTGGATGATTCAAACCGGGTATGGGTGGGTACCAGAGAAGGGCTTTCTCTCTATAATCGTCGTAAAAATAATTTTTCCAATTACGTCTATCAGAAAGCAGGTAAGAGCGCTTCGGTAAACAGCATCGTACAGCTAAAAAAAGATTGGATGATGGTAGGCAGTACGGCCGGACTTTTGCTTTTTGATGTGGCGCGTGAGCGTTTTTTGAATGATACTTTGCCTGCTTCTGTACATGCTTTGCAGCCAAATGTCTTGGAGCGTGAGAATGATTATATTTATATAGGGACTAATGGCGGGGTGTATGCCTATTCGATAGCTAAAGGTTCTTTGGAAAAACTATTTTCACTTCCCAAAGATGTGCAACCACATGCTATTTTGTGCCAGATGCACACCCGTGTGTGGGTAGGAACGGAGGGAGATGGTTTATACTTGTATGATACCAAGTCGAAAGAACTGAAAAACTATCGGTCGGAGAATACAACTTTGGGATTACTGTCTAACTATGTGCGTTCGTTAGCTCTGGATTCAGAAAACCGTTTGTGGATAGGTACTTACTCTGGATTGAGTATTTATGATGAAGGACACGATAACTTCTATTCCATTTTTAATACCGTAAATAACGATGAAGGACTTTCGCAAAATTCGGTACGTTGCGTGTTTAGAGATTCACAAGGAGGTATGTGGCTGGGAACCTATTGGGGAGGATTGAATTATTATCATCCGTTATGCGACCGTTTTCGTCATATCAAGCATATTCCTTACCAAAATTCATTAAGTGATAATGTCGTCAGTTGTATCGTTGAGGATGGGAGGCATAATCTTTGGATTGGTACCAGTGACGGTGGATTGAATTTGTACGACCGTACTTCTAAAACATATAAAAACTATTTGTTGGATACCCGTAATAGGGGTGAGGTTCCTTTCAGGGATATCAAAACGGTGTATGTTGATGAGGCTCATAATAAGGTTTATGTAGGTGCCCATGCGTATGGTATTATGATACTGGATCGTGCTACAGGGCATAAAGAGTATTGGACACGTAAAAACAGTGGCTTGCCTACTAACAATATTTACTCTATTTTGTCGGACGAGAAAGATGGCCTTTGGATAGGAGCATTGGAACATCTGATTCATTATGACGGTAAGAAAAAAAATTTTATTGTTATTGACAAGGATGTGCAAGGACAAAAACTGCCGAAAGATACTCGGCTGTTATATCGGGATTCGCATAAACGTCTGTGGATAGGTGGAGAGGCCGGATGTGCTGTATATACGCTTAACGGGACATCCCTGTCAGCGGATAGCGGATATGCCATCAATGAACTACTGAAACGCTCTTTTGTCAACTGTTTCTATGAGTCTTCTTCAGGAATAATGTGGGTGGGCACCCGTAACGGCCTTTTTGCCTTGAAGAAAGATGCTGCCGAGAATGAGCAGTATACGATAGATGATGGCTTACCCAGTAACGTCATTTATGGTGTGCTGGAAGATACTTATGGCCGTTTGTGGATAAGTACGAATCAGGGATTAAGCTGTCTGACTCAAGAAAGTCGCAAATTCCGTAATTTCACAGAGGCTGACGGCTTGCAGAGCAATCAGTTTAATGCAGCATCCTGTTGTCGGTTGGATGATGGCAGTATGCTGTTTGGAGGCATTAATGGCATAACTTCGTTTCGCCCGGAGACGTTAGTGGATAATCCCTACGCGCCGAAGCCGGTTATCAATAAATTCTTTGTATTTAGTAAAGAGGTGTTCCCTGATGATGATACCGGCATCTTGACGGAAAGCATAGAAGATGTAGAGCATATTACACTGAGTTCGTCTCAAAACTCTTTTGCCATATCCTTTGTAGTGTCCAATTACATTGCCGGACAGCATAATATGTTCTCTTACAAGTTGGAAGGTTATGACAAAGAGTGGTATAGACAAGAGAATATCGCTCCGGTGCCTTATTCCAATCTGCCGGCAGGAGATTATACATTCTATGTTAAGGCTGCAAATAATGACGGTAAATGGAATCAGGAGGCATCTGTTTTACACATTCAGATTTTGCCTGTTTGGTATCAGACATGGTGGGCATATACGATCTTCTTACTTGCATTTATCGGGCTGGTGAGTGGCGTTATACGTTATTTTTGGTTGCGGAAAAGCATGCAGACAGAAATTCTGATGGAACGCCTGGATAAAGAGAAGAGAGAAGAAATCAACCAAATGACAATTCGTTTCTATGTCAATATCTCTCATGAACTGCGTACTCCGTTGACGTTGATTGTGGCACCGTTGCAAGAGTTGCTTAGCCGTATTTCCGGCCATTGGGAGCGCGAGCGTTTATTATATATCCAACGAAATACCAATCGGCTGTTGCATTTGGTTAACCAGTTGATGGATTATCGCCGTGCAGAGTTGGGTATCTTTAAATTGGCTCCTGTACGCGCTAATGCTTATAAACGGATAGAAAGCTGTTTTGTCAATTATGAAAACTTGGCAAAGCGGAAGGATATTGATTATAACTTCTATACAGAGTTGCAGGATGAGAATGAACTGTTTGATGGAAATTATTTGGATTTAATTGTAAATAATCTTTTGTCGAATGCGTTTAAATACACGGAAGAAGGCGAAAGCATTACCGTCAAGCTTTATAAAGAGGGGAGTGACCTCGTGGTACAAGTGGCCGATACGGGTATCGGTATTCCTAAAGATAAACAAAAAAAGATTTTTGAACGTTTCTATCAGGTAGAGAATACCCATGCCGGCAGTGGTATTGGTCTTTCTTTAGTACATCGGTTGGTAGAGTCGCATCATGGTCGGATAACGCTGGATAGTGAACCGGGTAAAGGGTCTGTCTTTACCGTATATCTGCCACAGGATGAGTCTGCTTATACGGCTGAAGAATTGGCAGGACATGCGGCCGGTGATGATGAACCGCGCGTTTACTCCACCAATGCACATGATTCTTACATTGACGAGGATATTATAGTAGATGACAACACAGAAAATGAGGAGGTAACAAAGCGCGGAACTATTTTAGTCGTAGAGGATAACGATGAATTGCGGCAATATATCGTGAACGGACTATCAACCCATTTTAACCTGTTGAAAGCTGAGAATGGGCAGAAAGCATTGGATGTATTGAAGGATAATGAGGTAGACTTGATTATTACCGATGTGATGATGCCGGTGATGGACGGGGTAAAATTCTGTAAATTGGTGAAGCAGAACTTGCGTACCTGTCATATTCCCGTTTATATGCTATCGGCAAAAACGGATGTCAGTTCCCAATTGCAGGGCTTGCAGGTTGGAGCTGATGACTATATTCCTAAACCTTTTTCTATAGAGGTGTTGGAGGCCAAGATACTGAATATGTTGCGTACACGGTATCGTAACTTTGAACGATATTCTAATACTACGGAAATAGAACCGCAGAAACTGACGAATAATTCAATGGACGAAGAGTTGCTGAAACGTGCCATCGCTGTAGTGGAGAAGAATATGGATAATGTAGAGTTTTCGACGGAACTGTTTGCTCGTGAGATGAACATGAGTCGTTCCAATCTTCATTTGAAACTGAAAGCAATTACCGGTAAGTCTGCTATTGATTTCATTTATAAGATTCGTTTCAATCGTGCCTGCCAGTTGTTGAAGGAAGGAAAGTACAGTGTGTCAGAGATAAGTTATATGGTGGGTTACAATACACCGTCTTATTTTGCGGCACGCTTTAAGAAATATGTGGGTTGTTTACCTACGGAATATGTTAAGAAGTCTTGATGTTTAAGCATGTTGTGTTATGAGAGTTATATTAAGTTTGTTGTGTACAATTGTCTTGTTGTCAGGTGCTTCATGCCGGCAGCATTCAACTACGGCGAATCTGGCCGTTCATAAGGAGGATAGTATTTGGCAAGGAGATAGACCAGTCGAGCTGTTTCGAATGGTCAATGCCCACGGAATGGTCGTGAAGGTGACAAACTTTGCAGCCTCTTTGGTGGATGTACAAGTGCCTGATAAAGATGGCAGTTTTGAATCTGTGGTTTTGGGTTTTGATAGCTTGCAGAGTTATTTGGGGACATATCCTAAATTTGGTAATACGATAGGACGTTATGCTGGCCGTATCGGTGAAGGTGAGTTTACATTGGACGGTTGTCGTTATGAACTGGAGAAAACGGCCAATGGATATGCCATACATGGCGGAACACGAGGATTCAATCGGCAGTTGTTTCATACGGATACCGCTTATGTGCAGCGCGATACGGCTGTTGTCGTGTTCAGTTATCAGAGTCCGCATATGGAGGGAGGGTTTCCGGGTACATTGGATGTTACAGTAGCTTATAAACTGACAAATAAGAATGAAGTAATTTTGGACTATACTGCTGTTACTGACCGGCCTACTGTGTTGAATCTGACAAATCACAGCTATTTTAATCTGTCCGGTTGCCAGACTTCGGTCGTCAATCATGCTTATCAGATATGTGCAGATTCCATTACTCAGTTGGGTGTACAGCCTATTCCGACGGGAAAACTGTTGGCAGTTGCGGGTACTCGGTATGATTTTACCCATTTGCATGCCGCTCCGGATAGCATTCAGGCACCAGGTAAAGGTTATGATATCAATTATAAATTGCGAAAACTGCCGGGAGAGTTGAAGCTGGCAGCTGTTGTTGTTGATTCTGTTTCGGGACGTCGGCTGCGTGCATATACTACTGAGCCGGGTATGCAGTTTTATATATCAGGTTCTGATATGAGCCGTTACATTGGGCATGGAGGTCAGGTGTATGGCCGTTATTACGGAGTTTGTTTGGAAATGCAGCATTTCCCGGATTCGCCCCATCATCCACATTTTCCTACTACGGTGTTACGTCCGGGGGAAGTGTATAAGCAACGTACGATATATCAATTTGATTTAATAAACTAAAAACAGATGATTATGAAAAACTTAAAGTATGGTTTATTTTTAATGGGAGCATTTTTACTTATGAGTACAAATTCGTATGCAATGCAGCCGGATGATAAAGAACTTTCCGGTGCTCCGGTAAAGAAAACGCGGAGTGAATCTTTTATTTTCGCCAAAGATAAACAGTGGGAACCTGCTGGTGAGGGCGTACAACGTCAAGTATTAGGTTATGACGGTCAAGTAATGGTTGTGAAGGTTAAGTTTGAAAAAGGAGCGATAGGTACTCCTCACACGCATTATCATACACAGACTACGTATGTAGCAAGCGGTAAATTTGAATTTACAGTGGGCGGTGAGAAGAAAATCGTTGAAGCAGGTGATGGCATCTATATGGAGCCTGATATTCTGCATGGTTGTGTCTGCTTGGAAGAAGGACTTTTGATAGATTGCTTCTCTCCGATGCGTGCTGATTATTTGACGAAATAGAGAAGTTCTTTATTGAGTCTTAAATATTCGAAATATGTCCGGAGCAAAGTTTCTTGTTTCGGACATATTTTTATTTTAAATGTAAATATTTATCATTCTTTTTTACACAGAATTCCCTATAATTGTACAAAATTATGCTTTTAAAGTAGAAGTATATGATGATTAAAAGACAAAATTAATGTGATTTTAATTATCGATTTTTTAATTTTGAATCGTTAGACTTTTTATTGTTAAATCTTATATCTATTTAGCTATGCGAGAGACAAAATTGAAAGGAGCGATATTATCGCTCGTCTTTGTGTGTATCAGTTTATGTACTTACGCGCAGAGTATTACAGTTACGGGAAAGGTTCTTGATAATGAAGGGTATGAAGTAATTGGAGGTAGTGTGATTATTAAGGGAACTCCAGGTGTGGGGACTGTGACAGATGCCAATGGTAATTATTCTTTGCGTGTAAATGATGCGTCGAAAGACATCTTGGTATTTTCGTATGTTGGAATGACCTCTAAAGAGGTAAAAGTAAGTGGTCGGCAGACTGTGGATGTGACATTAGAAGCTGATGCTGTAATGTTGGATGAAGTTGTTACTATTGGTTATGCTACAGTTAAGAAGAAAGATTTGACTGGTGCTGTATCTTCTGTTGGTTCTAAAGATTTAGCTTCTGTTCCAGTGGCGGATGTAACTTCTGCATTGAGTGGTAAAGTTGCTGGTGTGCAGGTTATCCGTTCTCAGGGTTCTCCAGATGCAGAAGTGTCGATTAAAGTGCGTGGTGGTACATCTATTACTCAAAGTAATGAACCTCTTTATATAATAGATGGTTTCCCAAGTGAGGATGGTCTGAAAGGAATTGAAGCGAGTGACATTGAGTCGATAGATATATTGAAAGATGCGTCTTCTACAGCCATTTATGGTGCTCGTGGTGCGAATGGAGTAGTTTTGGTAACCACGAAAGGAGGAAAGGCTGATAAATTCAATATCAGTTATGATATGTATATTGGATTTAAGAAAGTAAATAAAAAGCTGGATGTATTGAATGTGCGTGACTTTGTAGATTTGGAGTGGGAACGTGCCATTCGAGAACCTGATGTGCTGAATGATTATATTATTCCGACATATGGGACTTATAATGAATTTGATGCATTATATAATAATCGACCAGGTATTGATTGGCAGAAAGAAGTTTTTGAGCGTCGTCCTGCAATTACACAGCAACATAAGATAACGATTAGTGGAGGCAATAAAAGTTCGCAATATATGTTGACTTATACCCGAAACGATGATAAAGGTGTGTGGTATGGAAGTGGCTTAAAACGTGATAACTTTCGTTTGAAATTACATCAGGATGCTACGGATTGGTTTAGTTTTTCAACGAATATTAGTTATATAGATGAGAAGACTACAGGGTTAGGTAGTCTTCAAGAAGGTGGTGCTTATAGCCGTATGCAACATGTTATTCAATACCGTCCTACCTATGGTAAAAATGGTAGTGACGATCAGTTGTTAATAGACGATGATGACCCGGTATTGATGCTGGAAGGTGCCAGCCCTATGCAAAGTCCTATAGCCTCCATTGAGAGTGAACAAATCGATAAACGTAATCGCATTTTGTCAATAAATGGTGATATTCAGATTAAACTTTGGAAAGGCTTGACCTATCGTGGAACTGTAGGCATACGCAAACGCACAATAAATAATGATGTATTTTATACGGAACGTTCCAAACAGGCAAAGAATGCTGGTGCTCCTTATGGTTGGAAAGAACAGGAGGAGCAATCAAGTCTGATGTATAATAACGTTATTACATGGGATAGAACTTTTAAGCGTGAACATCATCTGATGTTGGTAGGTGGACAGGAGTTTATTCAATATCATACAGATTATTTAAAAACAGGAGCCAGACAATTTGAAGATGTAAACTTTGGGTTGGCAGATATGTCTTTAGGAGCCAGCCCCGATAAAGTTGTTACAAGATTAGAGAATAACCGCATGTTGTCTTATTTCATGCGTGCCAATTACGATTTCAAAGATAAATATTTGTTTGCTGCGTCTATTCGTGCCGATGCATCTAGTAAGTTTGGAGATAATCACAAGTGGGGAGTATTTCCGGCTGCATCCTTTGCTTGGCGCGCTTCGGAAGAAGACTTCATTAAAGATTTGAATGTATTTTCCAATTTAAAATTTCGTTTGAGTTATGGTACGGCTGGAAATAACAAAATAGAAAATTATCTTAGTTTATCAAAGATGGGCTCAGTATGGATACCTTATAATGGGCAGAGTACGGTATCAGGCTTTGTTAGTAAACAATTGTACAATCCTGATTTACAATGGGAAACAAATGTGACGGCTAATTTAGGTATTGATTTAGGCTTTTTGAATCAACGCATCCAAATGAGCATAGATTTGTATAATATTGATACAAAGAATTTACTGTTAGATGCTCCGGTTCCTCTTTTGTCTGGTTACAAAACAATGATGATTAATGCAGGTAAGACAAACAATAAAGGTATAGAAGTGGCTATTACTACTTACAATTTTGATACAAAAGATTTTACCTGGAGTACAACATTGAATCTGTCGCATAATAAGAACAAAGTGAAGGCCTTGTATAATTCTGATTATATGGAAATTGTTTCAGGATGGTCTCAGACAAGTGAGTTTAATAAAAGTGATTATATGATTCGTGTAGGTGAACCTTTAGGGCAAATGTATGGCTATTGTTTGAAAGGAATCTATCAGGTGGATGATTTTGTTTTTGACGAGGAGCAACAAAAATATATAGTGAAAGATGGCATTCCCTATGATAAAAATTTCTATCCGAAACCGGGCTTTTGGAAATATGAAGATGTGGATAAGGATGGAGAGATTACGGAGGATGATCGTACTATCATCGGTAATGCAAATCCTAAATTATTTGGTGGTTTAACCAATACTTTTACGTGGAAAGGCTTTGATCTAAATATCTTCTTGAATTTCTCTATTGGTAATAAAGTTTATAGTGCTAATAAAATGTATTATACTAAATTTAATAATCGTTGGCGAAATACATTGCGCGAGGAAGCATTGAATCGTTTTACAATTATTAATGCTTTTGGCGAGAATATAGAAAATGATCCCATCCAGTTGGCTGCTATCAATCAAGGTCGTAATTATGTGTCAGTAGAAGGAAGTTCTAATTTGTATTTTCATTCGGGATATGTAGAAGATGGTTCTTTTCTTAAAATTAATACCATATCTTTAGGATATACTCTTCCTAAAGATTTGGTGCGGAAAGTGAAACTTTCTAATGTACGATTTTATGCTACCGGTTATAATCTGTATACATGGACAAAATATTCAGGTTATGACCCTGAGGTTAATACCTATCCCAATAGTGGCCTTACCCCGGGTATTGATTGGGGAGCTTATCCATCAGCGATATCTGTGGTATTTGGTGCTAATATCGCTTTTTAACGTTTGCGGAATTTATTATTGTAACTAATTTGGATATACTGATATGAAAACATTATATAATGAAATAGTCGTTGTTGGCATCTTCCTGTTAAGTGTAGCTTTTACGTCATGCCAAGATTTCTTGTCGGAAACTCCTTATGATTTTTATGATGAACAAGATTTTTATACGAACATTGAAGAACTTGAGTTAGCCGTCAATGGTGCTTACGAAGTTTTGAGTCAGAAAATGACTTATGGACATTTTATGTTGGTGAATGATTGTGATACGGACTGGAGCCATATAAAAGGTTCTGGCACTGGGCAAGTGGCACGCGATTTAGGACATTACAATATATATACTTCCCACACGTGGATTGAAGAAGCGTGGGGATACTATTATGCAGGCATAGATCGTGTAAATCGCATAATGGCCAACAAAGATCGTGTTGCACAGCCTGATGATGAATCTAAATCTGCATTTAAACGATTGATTGCGGAAGCTCGTTTGTTACGTGGTATTTGTTATTTTGATTTAGTCCGTATGTGGGGGGATGTGCCTTTAAAACTTACGCCTTCTGATAAGACTGAGAATTTTGCGATGACTCGTACTGATCGTGAGATTGTATACCAGCAGATTGTTGACGATATGCAAGCAGCCGTGAATGATCTTCCCTGGCATGATGAATTGTCTTCTTATGAAGGACGTCCTACAAAAGGGGCAGCTATGGGATTGTTGGCACGTGCTTATTTATATTGGGCTGGATATTCTTTACGCCAGAATGGTAATATGGAGCGTTCCGATAATTATATGGAGTATTATACTCATGTAAAGAATATTTGTGCAGAACTTATAAACTCTCATCATCATGCGTTAAATAGTAGTTATGAACGTGTTTTTAAAAATGTTTGTGAGAATATTCTTGAACCTAAAGAAGTGATGTATGAGGTACAATTTTTTAATCCTTCTGGTGAAGACGAACATAGCAGTAAAATTGGTTCTTATAATTCACCAGAAATAGATCGTAACTCCTCTTATGGTTTAGGTAATTCATTTATCAAAACCACTCATTTTGCTTATGACCTTTATGAACCAGAAGATTTACGTAGAGAAACTGCTATTGCTACATTTAAGATTGATGCTAATGACAATATAATAGAGATTCCTCGTAGTAAAAGTTATACATGGGCACCAGGTAAATGGCGTAGAAATTGGATACCTGGTCCTCCAAAAGACTTGGAGAATATGGATATCAATTTTATTCTTCTGCGTTATTCTGACATCTTATTGATGTATGCCGAGGCCGTTAATGAAGTGGATGGACATTTGGATCAATTGGGACTGGAATGCCTAAATCAAGTTCGACGGAGAGCTTATGGTTATGATCCTTTAGCGACTAATTCTGCGATAGATTTGACTTTGGCAGATTTTCCTACCCAGCAAAGTGTACGCGATTATTTATATATTGAACGTCCTCGCGAACTATGTTTTGAAGGTTTTCACCGCTTTGACCTTATTCGTTGGAATAAATTGGCAGAAGCATTAGATGATTTTGCTGATAAGTTTAATGCTGCTGTTGCTGATGGAACCTTGGACAATTATGTATGGGCTGCCGGTACTTATTTTCAAGCAGGTAAGCATGAGTTATATCCCATTCCATCTTATGAAATTCGTGAGACAAGAGGTAGTTTAATCCAAAATCCTAATTATTAATGTATAGTCTATTTTCCCCTTTTTTATTCGTGAAATAATGGGATCTTATTTTGTAGGATGGGATTATGTAAGAAAACATAGAAAAATTGCAATTAAAATGGCGTCACTATTGTCTCTTAAAAATGGACAAGATTAAAAGTTTAGGCACCTACATACAGTAAGGAATTTTAGAGGTTTAACGTGTCCTCTAAAATTCCTTACTGTATGTAGGTGCCTAAAATGATTTATGATAGTAATTGTATTTTTATTTTGCTTGCATATTAATATAATTTGTGATATACTTCTGTATGAATGACGTGTTCGACATGCGTAAAATTGCTGTTAGATAGGCTGCCATAAGCCATGAGTTTCATGGGTAGAGACTTATCACCACTTCTATACGGAGGTTGCGAATATTCTTCATCCCAAAGAACGAACCCTTGCCTTTTATAGAAATTGATTCGACGTATAGCCATTTCTTCTTCTGGTAGTTCTACCTCAAGGATTACAGGAGTCAGTTTGGGACATAAATGTTCAAGAACCTGTTTGCCAAATCCTTCGTTTCGTTGAGTCGGGTCAATAGCAAGATGTTCCATGTAGCGGAAAGTGTTAAAATCCCAATACGTGACAAGTCCTACGGGAGCGGCATCGTTGAGTATGACATTATTATAGAAATTACTTTGCGTGTCAGTAATCTCCCGTAGTTCGTTTAGGGGACGGTATTCCTGTTCAGGAAATGAAGTTTGCAGCAACTGTTCCATGTATGCATACAATTCTGCATCACAAGTGTGGATACGTTGTAATGTAATCATAAGTTTGATGGATAAGAAAGATTTGTTATTTGGTATAAAATTCAATAATTCGTTGCAAAGCGCGGCGACATACAGAACAAAATTCCGGATATTCATTGGTTCGCATGCGGCAGTCATCTGAAGGGCGATATACACCTTTGGCAGAATAACCTCCTCCTTCAAATACTCCTACTTGATATTTCTTTGCTGCGGATGTCGGTGTCGGTATCGGGGTATTTGCCTGTAACATATCCTGCCATTTAGAAGCAAAATCTATTCGTGTGGTAATGTTTTGTTCCCATGGTTCGATGTCCAATGGATAAGTATCTGTCATTAAATCATTCTCATAGAAATATTCGTCTGCCAGTCCGCCGAAACTATGTCCGAATTCATGCACTACAACCGGACGGAATAACGGATGATGAGCTGTTGTCAGCGTATAGGAATTATAAATGCCTCCTCCGCCATATTCTTCTGTATTCGCTAAAATGATGATATGTTCATACGGAATACCCGCTAACGCATCGTGAATAGCTTTTACATGCGAAGTGGTAAGATACCTATCCGAGTAAAACGTACTGAAATGTGAATTGAATGCCGTGTGTTTCCAATCGTTCAAACGGGGTACGCTGACTCCGCTATCTGCCGAAGGGCTGGCAACCGCTATGAAATTGAATTTATCTTTCATACTGCGGAAAGGCTCATGTGTCAATATACTTTCGCAGGCTATGTTTGCATCCTGATAAAATGTTTCCATTTCTTCGGATGTATATCCTTCTGCCAGGATGGCTACATCAATACATTTGCTGGGTTCTCCACTCTGATGCAGGTATTTATGAGGAGTGACATGCGTTTGTCCTTTTTGAGTAATCAGGATGTCATTCGGCTGTACAGTGTGCTTTAGCGTTGCACGTATGCGCCGGTGTGAGTCAAACAAGGTTATTTCCACTTCAACCGTCCGTTGCGGATAGGGCAGAAGGAAAGTATTTTCAAACCCTTTCGTGGCTATACGGGCTTCATCCGTTTCCAGCCATTCCTGAAACAGTGCGGAGAAAGAAGTCCGGTATAATGCCTTCCCACTCTCAGGATCCCGCATTGTGATTTGTCCGTTGCCTTGCAGCGGTAATTCAGACAGATGCTTTCTTCTGCCAGCCCAGCCGGGTAAAGAAGATAGCCCGTCAAGGCAGATATATTGTTGCTCTGCATTTCCACAGAAAAGATAATCGACACGAAGTGTCTTGTCGGTGAAATATTCTTCGAATTTTTGTGAATGTACGGAAAGTACTGTCAATAGACATAATGTTAGCAAAACAGCTTTTTTCATTGTTAATTCTTTCTTGATTCTTTTACAAATATACGATTATTTTATCTGATTTGTATACAATATAAAGAAAAATGGCTAACTTTGCGATAATTGCATAGTTAGAGAGGAATTTTTATTTTTTTATTAATACTTTAAAAGAATGGGATATTACCAGTTAGACTCTTTGGATGAGCAAATATTGAGGCTGATAGCCGACAATGCGCGCATTCCTTTTTTGGAAGTAGCGAGGGCATGCAATGTCTCAGGTGCAGCTATTCATCAGCGCATTCAGAAGCTCACGAATTTAGGTATATTGAAAGGGTCTGAATACATAATCGATCCAGAGAAGATAGGTTATGAGACGTGTGCCTATATCGGCATTTATTTAAAAGACCCAGCAACGTTCGATGCAGTGACAAAAGCACTGGAGGCTATTCCTGAAATAGTAGAATGCCATTTCACTACGGGCAAGTATGATATGTTTATCAAGCTGTATGCCCGTAACAATCACCATTTGTTGAGTATCATTCACGATAAGCTTCAACCGCTTGGATTGTCGCGCACAGAGACATTGATATCCTTTCATGAAGCCATTAAAAGACAGATGCCCATTATGGTGGAAAACAAAGAATAAATTAGCTGTTCACCGTTTTACATAGTCTACAAACGCATAGGAGTAGGGATGCTTTTCATCGGCAGGATGAACATCTCTACTTTTTTCTTGCCAGATGCTTTTATCTATTTCTGGAAAATATACATCAGCATTCGGTGCCTTGGCGTCTATTTCTGTTAGGCAAAGCACATCAGCCAAAGGCAATGCTTGGCGGTACACAGTTGCACCGCCGATGATGAATACCTTTTCTTCTTCTCCGCAATTTTTCAAAGCTTCTTTCAGTGAAGGAAAAACCTCGGCTCCGGGACACGTCGTTTTAGAGTTGGTAGAAAGTACAATGTTACGTCGGTTGGGTAATGCACCTTTGGGAAGCGATTCAAATGTCTTTCTTCCCATAATAATCGTGTTTCCTGTGGTCAGTGCTTTGAAGCGTTTCAAGTCGTTGGGCAAATGAAACAATAATCTATTTTGATAACCGATACCCATACGACGGTCTACGGCGGCGATGATTGTAATCATATATGGAGAATGAAAGATATAAAAGATATAAATGAATAGTAAGAAAATTACACCGAAACTTTTCCTGCAATGTGCGGATGCGGGTCATAGTTCACCAGCTCAAAGTCCTCGTATTGAAAATCAAAAATGTTTTTCACTTCCGGATTGATTCTCATTTGTGGCAGCGGTCTCGGTTCACGCGTCAATTGCAGTTTCACCTGCTCCAGATGATTTAAATAAATGTGTGCATCGCCCAACGTATGGATAAAGTCACCCGCTTTCAGTCCTGTCACTTGTGCCATCATCATCAGTAACAAGGCGTATGAAGCAATGTTGAAAGGCACTCCCAAAAAGATATCTGCACTACGTTGGTACAGTTGCAGACTCAGCCGCCCGTTTGCCACATAAAACTGGAAGAAAGCATGACACGGAGGCAGATTCATATTGTCCAAATCCCCCACGTTCCACGCACTGACAATGATGCGCCGTGAGTCTGGATTATGCTTAATGGTTTCTACCGCCTCACTGATTTGGTCAATAAATCCCCCCTTATAGTCCGGCCATGAACGCCATTGGTAACCATATATATGTCCTAAATCCCCATTGGCGTCTGCCCATTCGTTCCAGATGCGTACCCCATGTTCTTGCAGATAATGTACATTGGTATCACCTTGCAGGAACCATAAAAGTTCGTATATGATGGATTTTAAGTGCAGTTTCTTTGTTGTCAGACAAGGAAAACCCTCATCCAGCCGGAAACGCATTTGGTGACCAAAAATGCTGATAGTACCCGTACCTGTCCGGTCGCTTTTCTCTACGCCTTCCGTCAGTACGCGGTTCAATAAGTCAAGATATTGTTTCATGTTCGCAGGTTTTGCCCACAAAGGTAATATAAAAAAATGAGATGACGTCTGCTCCTTTTACAGAATCGGCGTCATCAGATTTCCTATCCAGCCGATAAACTTTTTCCATGCCGAACGCTTCTTCCACACTTCCGGTGTCAGCAAAGTACTGTTCTGCTTGTCGCGTTCAAACATTTGGTTCAGTTGGGCGGTAGCGTCGGGGTCGAAGATAAAAGCGTTCGTTTCGTAATCATAGCGCAGACTGCGGCTATTCAGGTTTGCTGTTCCCACGGTGCAGAATGTACTGTCCACCGTCATGATTTTGGAGTGATGAAAACCGTCGTTAAACAACCAAATCTTGGCTCCTTTCTTCATTAATTTATGTACGATGTAAAAAGTCGCTTCGGGTGTAAAGGGAATGTCAGATACTGAAGGCACCATAATTTCCACCTCAACTCCCTTTTTCAGTGCCTGCTTGATTGCTTTACGGATAGACTTGGTCGGTACAAAATAAGGGTTGACGATACGCACGTTATGCTCTGCATTCAGAATGCAAAAAGTATAGGCATGACTGATGTAACGAGGTGTTTTTTTAGGAGTGCGGTCCACAATGGCAATGGTGACACTGTCTGTCACCATCTGCGAAGTGTCTGGAAAGTACTCTGGCCCTCCGATGTGCTGTCCGGTTTCCTTGTTCCACATGTTTAGGAAGATGCCTTGCAGATAGCGTACCGCATCACCTTCAATGCGTATATGCATGTCACGCCATTTCCCTATCTTGGGCAGTCCGTTGATGTAGTAATCGGCTATGTTCATTCCACCGGTGTAAGCTATTTCACCGTCGATAATGGCTATTTTGTGGTGGTCGCGATGGGCGGCATGGTTGAAGAAAGGAAAGGTAAACGGGTCAAATTTCACAATCTCGATGCCCTGCTTGCGGATGGCCTTCAAGTGACGTCGTCTCAATGGCCGATTGTTTGACAGGTTACCAAAGGCATCGAACATGGCACGCACTTCTACTCCCTCCTTAACCTTCTGTGCCAGCAACCTGAACAGTGTGTTGGCAATGGAGTCATTGCGGAAATTGAAATATTCCAGATGAATGTGATGACGGGCTTGCCTGATGGCTTCGAATAAATCTTCAAATTTTTGACGGCCGCTTGGCAGTAGCTTTACTTGGTTCTTGGTTGTTATGGGAATATCCATTTCAGTCTGCAAATATTTTATGACGAGTGAGTCTGTAGACTCTTGTGCCGGTGTGCAGACCGATACAGCTATTAATAATATAAAGACAAATAATCCTCTCAAAACTTTGTGTGCTTAGTTTTATGAGGGGGACAAAGTTATAATATAATGTGGGAAAAGCAAAATCAGGCTCGCGAGGTTATTCGGCTGCATCCCAAATAGACCAAAATTACGGCAGCAAGGAGCATCGCTTTAGGGTCTATGTCCATAATACCGCTGTTCACGGTGTTGCGCAGAGCCTGCATCAGGGCATTCCCCAACAGATGTACCCCGTCCAGTGCCACAAATGCCACTAGTGTCAGCACGGAGCAGCAGAAAGTCCATATCTGTGCAGTTCGGTTTTTGTGTGCTGGCAGGCGTTGTATCACACGTCGGGTAAATCCTTCATCTGCTATTTCTTTCCGGTGTTCGGCAAAGAATTCCTGCAATAGTTTATCTTCGTTCATATTGCTATTTTCCGTCATAACCATTCTGTTTTAAGTAAGTCGCCATTTTTTGTTTTGCCCGCGATAGGTGGCTCTTTACGGTTCCGGCGGGCAGTCCTGTAATTCCGGCAATTTTTTCTATACTCTGCTCTTCCATATAGAAAAGAGTGATACAGGTACGTTCCGTCTCCTTCAGAATGGAGAGGGCGCGATAGACATCCATCTGCCTGCCCACATCATCGGGCGGAACACTGTACTGTGCATCCACTCCTGCAGCATCCAGCGTGTCAGTTTCTTTGTGGCTACGAAGATAGTCATAAAATTGATTATATGCAATACGGTATAGCCACGTGGAGAATCCAGATAGGTTGCGGAACGATGTGAGATTGGTGTAAGCCTTAATGAACGTCTCCTGTGCTAAGTCGTCACTGAGTGCACTATCTCCACACGTCAGGTGTAGAAAAAAGCGTCGGACGGGCGATTGGTATTTCCGCACCAGGCGGTCGAAGGCCGCAGTGTTGTGAAACACTACGACCTGTGCCACCAATGATATGTCGTCAAGCCGGTTCATTGTGCATCCGCATGATTGCGGTCGGGAGAAGAGGGGTGACTTTTCTCCTGAGAGCGGTAGATTATCATTTGCCCGATGCCGGTGCAGAGAATGAGTAGCCCGATGCAGCCGATTCCGAAATTTTCTGTGATGGCCCACAAGAAGATGAACAGGCCGATGCCCAAGCAGATGTTTTTGATGCCTTTGTTGCGTGTGTTGTCATATGTACGCTCTTTGAAGAAACTCTCGGGTAGCGGCTGTCCGGCGGCCAGTGCCTGTTCGGCTAAGTGGTATTTGGCTTTACGGTTCTTGTAGCGGAAATAAAAAATGATGAAAATCAAGAGCACGGGCATCGTAAAGAAGAACGCAATGGAGAGGAGGGGAACCAGTAAAGCTCTGCTGAAGAATGTCTTGGCCGGGATGGGGAAGAAGTCGTCTTTGTTTTCGGCATCCATATCCTCCTCGCATTGGTCATTATTGGTTTGGTTGTTGTCATAAATGGTGATGCTGAGCGTGTCGGTGACCATTTGCTCGTCTAATATCGTGTCGTGCAATTCAATGATTCGTTTCAGCTTTCCTAAGCTGTCGTTTTCTGTCACGGTGCGGTACTTCCCTTGAGCTGTCAGGCTGAATGCCAGTACCATTGCGAGTGCAAATAAGATTCTTTTCATACTTATATTCATTTTTATTGTTTTTTCCTTTTGTACATTAGACGGAAGTCAGCCGTCGGAAAGTTGCAAAGAAATGATATTTTTTTCGGTTTCCCCCATTTTTTCATTCCTTTTCGTGCCGGTTATACCTATCTTTGCAGAAACAAATGCGCGATAATCATGGAATTACCCATAGCTTTTACCAACGAGATGTCTGCTCTTTTGGGCAAACAGGAAGCAGAACAATTTCTGAACGCCTTGCAGGAAGAGGCACCGGTCAGCGTGCGGTTAAATGAAGAATTAAGAATGAAGAATGAAGAACGGGGAGTTGCCGAACCTGATTCTTCATTCTTCATTCTTAATTCTTCATCTCCCACCGTTCCCTGGTGTCCTTCAGGTCGTTATCTGGAGAGCCGTCCTTCGTTTACGTTTGACCCCTTGTTTCATGCCGGAGCATACTATGTGCAGGAGGCCTCGTCCATGTTTGTGGGAGAGGTGTTGCGGCAATGTTTGGGCGAAGCTCCTGTCCGGATGCTCGACCTTTGCGCTGCTCCGGGTGGAAAGTCCACTTTGGCGCGCAGTGTATTGCCGCCGGGCAGTCTGTTGGTGGCTAACGAAGTGATACGCACACGGGCACAAATACTGGCGGAGAACCTGACAAAGTGGGGACACCCCGATGTGGTGGTGTGCAATAACGACCCTGCTGATTTCGCTCCGTTGGAAGAACTGTTTGACGTGATATTGACCGATGTGCCCTGTTCCGGCGAAGGTATGTTCCGCAAGGATGCAGCAGCCGCGGACGAGTGGAGTCCGGAGAATGTTGAATTGTGCAGCCGTCGCCAACGGCGTATTCTGGCTGATGTGTGGCCAGCCTTGAAGCCGGGCGGATGGTTGATATACAGCACTTGTACCTATAATATACGCGAAGATGAGGAAAATGTGTTGTGGGCATGCCGCGAATTGGGTGCCGAACCGGTCTCTCTTCAAGTGCCTGATGCGTGGAATATTACGGGTTCCCTTTTGTCCGATGCGGCGCTTCCTGTTTATCGTTTTCTACCGCATAAGACGAAGGGAGAGGGATTCTTTTTAGCCGTTCTGCGAAAGACGGAGGCGAGTCCGGTATCTGCTTCGGCCGGTCAGGTGCGTTCTTCCGCTCGGAGTGGAAAGAAACAGTCCGGCAAAGCAGCATCCTTCCCAAAAGATTTGTTGCAGCGGGCACATACATGGGTATGTGGTGTCGACGATTACGAATGGCTTACGGAAAATGGAGTGGCATCCCTCTTCCCGCAAGCCCATGTGGAGTTGTTGCCGTTGTTGCGTCGGCAACTTCGTGTGATGCAGGCAGGTGTTGCCGTCGGTGAAGTAAAGGGACGAGACTTGATTCCTCGCCATGCCCTTGCCATGAGCCGTCTGCTGAATGCAGAAGCTTTTCCGCGCGAGGAACTGTCTTATGAGCAGGCTGTGGCTTACTTGCGACGTGAAGCCATCGTATTGGACAATACCCATGCACCGGGATTTGTATTGGTGACTTATCAAGGCAGACCGTTGGGTTTTGTCAAGCAGGTGGGCAATCGTGCCAACAATCTCTATCCGCAGGAGTGGCGCATCCGGAGTGAATACCGTGGTAATTAGTATAAACAAAATGTGTACTGTATTGCGTCCATTTGTTCCGAAGCCTTTTGGCTCGTGCTCCGAAAGGCTTCGGAGTAAATCCCCGTCACAATACCTTCTGAGGCGGTATAGGGCTACTTTTCCTTAAAGTAATGTATATATACAAATTAATGCTTATCACCCCGTAATCGGAGAGTGTCTAAGTCGGATTATACGACGTTTAGAGAGACTCCCGATTACGGGGTGATAACTTTAAGACAAGGAAGTCGTTATAGCCGACTCTTGTACATCCGTGCCAGTGCTTTATGATATTGATTCTCCAACTGGAGCAGATTACCGCGGCTTTGGTATAGCACGGAAACTTCCACAAAGTATTCTATCATGCTGATTTGTCCGGCGTCAAGTGCGCGGCGCAGCAGGGTGAGGTCTTGCTGATGGGCAAAGGCCTGGCGATACTCATCAATGGATTTCGACAGGGTAGATGCTTCATCATAGAGTTGGCGCAGGGCGCCAGCTGCCTGAATACGTGCCCCGTCACGGCGGAAGTCGATGGACTGGACTTCAGTACGAGCCGTGCGTACTTTCCCCCGATTTTGGAAGATGGGGAAGGAGAAGCCCACTACGATACCGTTCAGCGGATGGCGTGTCTCCGTATTGCGGCGGTAGCCTATCTCCAGATTGGGCAACCAACCTTGTTTGTTCAGTGAGAGTTGGCGACGGGCGGCGGCATGCTCATTTTCCAAGGCTTGTAGGGTAGGGTCGGCGGCGAGCAGTTCGTTGCACAAGGCAGGGAAGTCTGCCGGAAGAACCGCTTCTTCTGCCGGATATTCGGTCAGTTCCTGCATGACTAATGCTTCTCCGCCGTTCAACTGGCGCAGCTCCTGTAGTTTGGCTTCCAGTGCCGTGCGGTTGGTGCGTGCCTCAGTGCGAACGTTTAGCAATTCCAAATTGATTTTGTTGGTCTCCAGTACATTGGCATCGCCTTGCTTCAGACGTTGCTGATAGAAGGCAGACAATTCTTCGGCATTACGCAACCGCTCGTCCAGCAATGCCTGTTGACGGTTGAGGAAGATGATGTCGAGACATACTTCTTTGGCCTGAAGCAATATCTGTTGGCGTGTAGTGGCGGCTTGAGCATCAAGTGCAGTGAAACGTTGTCGGTTCAGCTTGGCACGTGTGGTGTAGAGGGTTGGGAACTCCAGCCCTTGCGAGATAACTAACTCACCCACGGTGATGTTCTTGTCATCACTGTCCCACAGATGTGAGTAGGACAGTGTAGGGTCAGGCAGGTTGTTTTCCGCCTTCAGTGCCAGTTTCTGTGCCTCAATGGTGTGGGCAGATGCCTGAATCTCCTTGTTGTTAGTCTCTATCTGGCGCAGCACGGCGTCGATGTCCGTACCTGCTGTTTGTGCCTGCATTCCTGCCGCGGGGGCAAGGAATGCAAGTAGGATGAATAGCTGTTTCATAATTTCTTACGGTGAATCATTAAGTAAACGATTGGTATGATGAATCCATTGAGCAGGGTCGATGTCAACAGTCCGCCAAGGATGACCTTTGCCATGGGGCTTTGTATCTCATTGCCCGGCAGGTCGCCTCCCACAGCCAGCGGGATGAGGGCGAGGGCACTGGACAGCGCTGTCATCAGGATGGGATTCAGACGGTCCAGCGAACCGTGCAGCACGGCCTCGTACACACCATAACCTTCTTCCCGTTGCAGGTGATTGTAGTGGCTGACGAGTAACATACCGTTACGTGTGGCGATACCAAACAATGATATAAATCCGATGATGGCCGGAATGCTGACCTCGCCCGTGGTGATGAGCAGGGCAAACACACCACCTATCAGCGCCAGCGGCAGGTTGATGAGGATGACGGCACTCTCCCGCAGGCTGCGGAATTCATGATAAAGCAGTAGGAAGATGACCGCTATCGAGGCTAGTGACGTCAGCAGCAGTGTGCGACTGGCTGCCTGTTCGCTTTCAAACTGTCCGCCATATTCCACATGGTAGCCTTCGGGAAGGGTGACGTGTGAGTCGATGCGTTCCTGTATGTCGGTGACGGTACTGCGCAGGTCGCGGTCGTGTACATTGGCCGATACCACAATCTTGCGTTTTACGTTCTCGCGGCTGATGCTGTTGGGACCGGTGGTGGAGCGGATGTCTGCCACGTATGACAAAGGAATGGGGCCTTCTGTAGGTGAATCAATCATCAGGTCGGCAATACGATCGGCACGGTCGCGGCGGTCGTCGCGCACGCGGACGGTCAGGTCGAAACTCTTGCCGGCATCGTACACCTGTGATACGGCTTCGCCCGCCAGACATGCCTGTACGAATTCGGAGAACTGGGGCATGGTGATGCCATAGCGTGCCAGCATCTCGCGGCGCGGGCGGATAGTTAGCTGGGGGCGTTCTATTTGCTGCTCCACGGTGAGGTCGGCCACACCGGGCACGTCCTCAATGGCTTCGCGTATTTCATTACCCAGCGTAAAGAGGCGATTCAGATCGTCACCAAACAGTTTGATGGCGATGTTGGCTTGTGTGCCGCTCAACATGGCATCGATACGGTGGCTGATGGGCTGGCCGATTTCCACGTTGGCACCTACCAGTGTGGAGAGCTTCCGGCGTACTTCGGCAGTCAGTTCGCTACGGCTGCGGTCGCGCAGTTCAAAGGGGGCTTCCAGTTCGCTGACGTTCACGCCAAGGGCATGTTCGTCCAATTCGGCACGTCCCGTCTTGCGTCCCACGGTCTGTATTTCGGGGATGGTGAGCAGCAACTCTTCGGCACGGCGTCCCAGTGCATCACTCTCCTCTAGGGAGATACCGGGCAGGGAGGAGACGTTGATGGTGAACGACCCTTCGTTGAACGGCGGCAAGAACGACCGTCCGAGGGTGAAGAACAAGCCTAATGCGACGAGAAAAATCAGCACGGTTGAAACCAGCACTTTACGGCGGTGGGACAGGGTGATGACAAGCTGTCGCTCGTACCAACGCTTCATCCAGCGGGCTACGGCAGAGTCTCCGTTCTTCGCCCCATTTTCGTTGACAGATGCTTCTGATGCAGGCAGGGGGGAGGGCTGAGACGCAGTTACTGCCTCACTGGATGCATTGTTGTTGTCTCGTTCGGTGTGATTCATGTTGATGACACCATCCGGCTCTCCGCGCTTCTTCAGCAGGTAGGAGCAGAGTACGGGCGTCAGTGTCAGTGCCACCAGCGTGGATGCTGCCAGCGCTGTGATGAAAGCGATGCCCAGCGGTACCAGCATGCGTCCCTCCATGCCTGACAGAAAGAACAGCGGCACGAAGCTGACAATGATGATAAGCGTGGAGTTGAGTATCGGCATACGTACTTCGCGCGAAGCGTCGAATACCACTTGCAGCACCGGTTTCCGGCGTTCGGCAGGCAGGGCGCGGTTCTCGTGCAGACGGCGGTAAACATTTTCCACATCGACAATGGCGTCGTCCACCAGTGAACCGATGGCTATGGCCAGACCTCCTAAACTCATGGTATTGATGGTGAAGCCCAGATAGTGCAGTACCAGCAGTGCCGCCACCATTGATAAGGGCAATGTCACCAGTGAGATGACCGTGGTACGCACATTGGCAAGAAAGAGGAAGAGGACAATGACCACGAAGATACCGCCTTCGATGAGTGATTTCTGCACGTTGCCGATAGAACTTTCGATGAATCGGCTTTGGCGGAAGATGTCGGTTGATACACGTACATCGGGTGGCAGGTTCTTCTGGAGGTCGTGCAGGGCGGCTTCCAGTTTCTCGGTCAGTTCCAGTGTACTGGTGGCAGGTTGTTTGGTTACGGTCAGCAGTACGGCGTCCTTGCCGCGTTCCGAGGCAGTTCCCAGTTTGGGGGTCTTGCCGGCGATACGGATGTCTGCAATGTCTTCAATGTAGATAGGAGCAGGGGCTGTGTTGACATTGGTTGCGGCAGGCACTTTGATGACCGTCCGTCCCAACTGTTGGGCATCGGTGGTGGATAACAGACCGCGCACGATGTATTCGTTGCCATATTCGTACAACACACCTCCGTTGGCATTCAGGTTCATGCCGCGGGTGGCAGCCAGCACGTCGGCCAGCGTCACTCCGCAGTGGCGCATACGGTCGGGGTCCAGTTCGATGACGTATTCTTTGATGTCACCGCCTAATACGGCTACCTGAGCCACACCACCTGTAGAGAGCAGTCGGGGACGGATGGTCCAGTCGGCCAGCGTACGCAGATCCAGCATGGAAGTGCTGTCGGCAGTCAGTCCCACAATCAGCATTTCGCCGAGGATGGATGATTGGGGACCCAGCGTAGGGCGTCCCACGGTAGGAGGCAGTGATTCACTGACTACTGCCAGCTTTTCGCTGACAATCTGTCGAGCCAGATATACGTCCGTGTCCCAGTCAAACTCCACCCACACTACGGAGAATCCGTTGGTGGATGAGGAGCGCACACGGCGGACGCCGGTAGCACCGTTGACGGCTGTTTCTACGGGGAAAGTGACGAGTTGTTCTACCTCTTCGGCGGCCATGCCGTTGGCTTCGGTCATAATGACTACCGTTGGCGCGTTGAGGTCGGGAAAGACATCAACGTCCGTGTGCATGGCTGTGTAGGTGCCACCCACCATGAGCAGCAGCGAACATACCAGCACCACGAGGCGGTTTCGCAGTGAAAAATGTATAATCTTGTTCAGCATAGTGTTGTTGTCTTGGTTAATGTTCGTGTGTATGGGCAGGGATGGCGTTGGTGGCACCGGCCAGTTTCACTTGGTAGGCACCGCGTGTCACTACGCGGTCTCCCGGATGTACGCCCGATAGTATCTGTATGCGTTGACCGTCGTCTGCTCCCACGGTGACCGGTTGTTTGCGGTAGCATTCTTCGTCTTCTTGCAGGTAAACGAAGAAGTTTCCTTGCTCCTCGGTCAGTGCTTCTCGGGGCAGAGCAATGGCGTCTGCAATAGGCTCGGATAACAGATAAATTTCCACGTAAGTGCCGGGTATCAGTTCTTTGCTTCCGCTGATGTGGAAAGTGACAGGCAGGTAGTTGCTGCCTTGCTCTGCTGTGCGACCGACTGTCGGCTGTCCGCCGTTGAGGGATTCGGTGTCATATACATTATTATTATAAGGTGTGCGGAAATGTGCCCGGTGTATGTGGGGCAGGGAGGCAGCATAACGTTGCGACACGTCGGCACGCAGTTGCAGTCGGTTGCCACGCGTTAGGGTGGCTATGGGCTGTCCGGCCTGTATGTACTGCCCGTTGGCTACGGACAAGGTGCCGATATAGCCGTCTATGGGAGCTGTTATGCGTACGCCGTCGGGTTGTGTTTCACCCTCTTCAGTAGCTGTGCCGACTAACGATTCGTAATTGATGCGGGCATTTTCATAAGTTTCCTTAATGCGCAAGAACTCTTTTTCGGAGATAATCCGGTCGGGTAATAGTGACTGAGCACGTTCGTACTCCTTGCGGGCAGTTTCGTATGCGATGCGTGCTTTTACTACGGGGTCTCCTTCTGCCATCTGGCGGGAGGAAAGTGTGGCTACGGTAGCGCCTTTGGCAAAGAATGTGCCTTCGGCAATTCCCTGCTTCAGGCTGACGATGCCGGAGACGGGGGCTGTCAGGTAGCTTTCCTCACCCGGAGCAGCCAGCAGTTGCCCGCCGGTCCGTATCACTTGGTGGAATGTTTCTGCTTGGACGGTACTGACTTCCACACCGGCGGCTTGGGCGCGGTCGGGCGGAAGAACGATTTCACCGTGTGCATGGGATTCGTAGGCAGCTTCTCCGTGTATATCATGTGCGGTGGTTTCGGCTGCATGGTCGTGTTCCTCGTGTTTGGAATCCGAGGAGTGGCAGGAGCCGAGCAAGCATAAAATGGCGGCTCCCAATAATATAAGTTTATTCATAACATTGACTTTAAAGATTTTTATTCCAATAAGTAACGCTCTTCTGAGGCGTGGGCAAAGATAGTCTTTCCAACAGCGCAGTTGAGTTGCAAAGTGGCAATGCGCGGAAAGGCATAGAGTGATGAGAGACTGAGAGATGTATCAGAATATGTATCGAATGATATTAGGAGTTGCCATTCTAAATAACACGAAAGAACTCCTGCTTCTGCTATTAGGAGATGCTTCATATGCGTTCAGCATGACAAAATGATAATCTTCTCAGGCGAGAATGGGAGGGGCACGGAGGCTCCAGCCTTGTAAGGGAAGCAAGGCGTGCAGATGTTCGATATAAGGTGGAAATGTATGTTGAGCATTTCCCTTAGTCAGGGGTTGAAAAAGTCCTGTAAGATTGATGAATGCGGGAAGTAAGTCAATAGGCAGTGGAGCCGGTGTCGGCATGGTTCGGATGGATGCCTGTTGATAATTGTGTGTGGAGGGGCAGCAGGTGTCACTGCAACAGTGGTGACAGGTGTCGTGGCAGGAATAATTAGAACAACCCCCTTCCGCCGGAATATCTGCTTTCATGCAGATGACGCCGTTGGCATGATGATGATGAGGCACAACCGGTGCCACTATCATCAGTAGGATGACGGTGCATAGCAGGCGGAAGATAATTGGGTGTTGTTTCATTTGCCGGTCTCCCGTTTCATTTTCTCTTGTACAAAGTTTATCTTGAGGCGTGCTTCTTGCATCTGCTTCTTGATTTCTTCAATGGAGGAGAGCAGGCGTGAAAGACTCAGAACTGAGGCAGCTGCTTCGCGGTCGGCAGGCATCATGTTGGTGTGATAGGTGCGTTCGCCTAAGTATGTCACACGCAGATTCTTGTCTTTGTTCAAGGCAATGAACTCGATGACTCCTCCGTCCTGGCCGAGGCGGTAGTCGGCTTTCTCGATGTGTGTGCCTAAATCGGTCGTTTCATAACTGTCGCGTGAGGAGGGCGTTTCAGCATAACTGTCGTCAGGGGCGGTGACACGGACGGCAGTGTGATGGATATTACTTCCTCCGCAGTAGATGGAAGTTAAGGTCATGATCCCCCGTTCGTCGGTCTGAAAGCGTAGAAAACTACGTCCTAAGTTCTGTTCGATGACTTGTTTGGGATGCAGGTATCGGCCTAACTCTTCGTAGGCAGTGTCTTGTTCAAAAACGAACTGTTTGCTGGTCTTACTCAGTTCTTCCAGACGGACTTGCAACGTACTGTCTAAGTAGAGCAGTGAGCGTTGCTGTTCGGCTAATACGACCTGTTGCATCAGACGGTTGCCTTCCCTGCGGGTGTCGTATGCTTTGGGATAAAGGGTTTTGATGCTGTCTATATGGAGCTTGGCTGCATTGTAGTCGCCTTGTTCATAGGCGATGCGAGCCTTGTCTAAGTATCGGGCTGCTTGACGGTCGGCGCTGCCGCAAGATACTAAAGCGGCGCATAAAGCTGACAGAAGAAAGAATGGTTTCATATTCTTGAACATTAAACTGCGGCAAAAATACGAATAATTCCGTATCTTTGTGCCTTTCTAATAAGATTTTAAGGAGATATAAATGGATTCCGGGTGTGACTGAAACATCCGGTGAATAGCATTTGATGATAGATATGAAAGAATTGACAAGTGACGAGTTGAAACAACATTTCAGTGCAGATATATTCAAGAAAATTTCTGATACGGCCGATGCGTTAGGGCTGGAGTGCTATGCGGTTGGTGGCTATGTGCGTGACATTTTTCTGGAACGTCCGTCGAAAGACATTGATGTAGTGGTGGTGGGCAGTGGCATTGTTATGGCACAGGCGCTTGCCCAACAGTTAGGAAAAGGTGCTCACCTGTCTGTGTTCCGTAATTTCGGCACTGCACAATTGAAGTATCGGGGGATTGAGGTGGAATTTGTAGGTGCCCGTCGTGAGTCATATACGCATGACAGCCGCAAGCCCATTGTGGAGGACGGTACGCTGGAAGATGACCAGAACCGCCGGGATTTTACCATCAATGCACTTGCCGTGTGTCTGAATAAAAATCGTTTCGGGGAACTGGTTGACCCTTTTGACGGTATCGGTGATTTGAAGGAGAAGACCATTCGTACGCCACTCGACCCGGATGTGACATTCAGTGATGACCCTTTGCGTATGATGCGCTGCATACGTTTTGCCACACAGTTGGGATTTTATATTGATGACGATACTTTTGAATCGCTCTGTCGTAACCGGGAACGCATTAATATCATTTCCCGTGAGCGAATAGCGGATGAGTTGAATAAAATCATCTTGTCTCCGATTCCTTCCAAAGGTTTCATCGACTTAGACCGTAGCGGATTGCTGGAACTTATCTTTCCGGAACTGGTGGCGCTGCAAGGTGTAGAGACACGCAATGGACGGGGACACAAGGATAACTTCTACCATACTTTGCAAGTGCTTGACAATATTGCCCGGCAGACGGATAATTTGTGGTTGCGTTGGGCAGCACTGTTACATGACATAGGCAAGCCTGCCACCAAGCGTTGGGAACCGCGTTTGGGATGGACTTTCCATAATCATAATTACATCGGAGAGAAGATGATTCCGACTATTTTTCGGCGTATGAAGTTGCCCATGAACGAGAAGATGAAGTATGTACAGAAGTTGGTTGGTTTGCACATGCGTCCCATTGTGATTGCTGATGATGTAGTGACCGATTCGGCTGTCCGCCGTTTGTTGTTTGAAGCAGGAGACGATATCGATGACCTGATGACCCTTTGTGAAGCTGATATCACTTCAAAGAACATGGAGCGTAAACGGCGTTTCCTGGATAATTTCCAGTTGGTGCGTCGTAAACTGAAAGATTTGGAAGAGCGTGACCGCATCCGTAATTTTCAGCCTCCTGTTGATGGAGAGGAAATTATGCGGCTCTTTAATCTGCCTCCCTGTAACACGATTGGGGTACTGAAAAGTGCCATTAAGGATGCTATTCTCGATGGGGTTATTCCGAATGAGTATGAGGCTGCCCGTGCTTTCCTGCTGGAACGTGCTGCGAAGATGGGACTGAAACCGGTAGAATAATTATAGGGCTATATATAATGCCGTAATGATAAATGCCGCAGGCTGCAAACTATCAACCCTTTATAGTTTGCAGCCTGTGTGCTTGTTTTATTCCACTATGGTTATTCTTCTGTTTGGAACTTGCGGCTTACTTTCATCAAGTTGATGGCATAGGTTACCACGTTCTGGGCTTCCTGTATCATCGTCAGATATACCATACTTACCTTGATGCTACCGTTGCTTTGGCTTTGGATACGCTTCAACTCCTCTCGTTTCAACATAGAAAGCTGGCCGTTCAGGTCGTTACCTTTGCGAACTTCTTCTTCTATATTCTGGTAGTTGTTATCTTCCATTTTGGAGTGACAGCGTTGTAACAGATTAGTGATGTCTTCCATTACATCGGTAAATTCACCTTTCTGAATGGCATCCAGTGGCTTGAAGTTATTGTCGATATGCTCTAGACACGGTTCGCAAAGGCGACCAATACTGTATACCAGTTCGCTGGCAAAGTCATTTCCTTGGAAATAGTAGAGGCCTTTGTCTAATACCGTCTTGTTGTCCAAGCGTGACATGGCTAATGTGCCGGTACGTTTCATCTGCTTGACAAGCTGTTTCTCGAATTTTACCGAACCCATAGCACGACGTAACCCGCGCAGGTTTTCGTGTAAGAAAGCTGTGGAGATGCGTTCGAAGTTTTCTTCGGTGAAAGCAAGTACCTTGCTCAGCTCTTCGCGCGTATGTTGACGTAATAGGGTCAGTACTTCTTCGTTATCAGTGCTTTGTAGAATTTGCTTGATAGCAGCTGTCTTTTCGGCTTTTGCATTGCGCTTTTTGAACATTATTTGGCTATGGATGAGAGAGTATGCAGCAATGGCAATCATGGCTATGATAGCTATTATGCCACCGAAGTGCATGATTAATGTTACGAAGAAACAAATCGTAAATGCTGCTCCTGCCGTAATGAACCATCCGCCGATAACACTTAATACACCAGTGATGCGATATACAGCTGAGTCACGTCCCCAAGCTCGGTCAGCCAGTGAGGTACCCATAGCCACCATAAAGGTTACATAAGTAGTGGAAAGCGGTAATTTCATGGAAGTACCCACAGCGATAAGAAGTCCGCCTAATACCAGGTTGACAGATGCACGAACCATGTCGAATGCTGCACCGTCGGCCAAAATAGCTTCATCCTTACGGAAACGTGTTTCAATCCATTGCTTGGTTCGTTCGGGCATGATTTTGTTAATGCTGTTGGAGAGATTGAGGCTAAAGCGAACCAATCGGCGGGCGATAGGAGTACTACCGAAGTTTTCTTCTCCTTCGTCTTGGCGGGCTAAGGAGACTTCTGTCTTAATAACGTTATGTGCCTTTTTCGATGTGCAGAGGGCATACACCATGACAATACCTGCACCTACCAAAAAATACCACGGCGTTTCAGCCGATCCCAACAAAGAACTCATCAGGAAGTTATCGGCACCTACACCCTGCCCGTTTGCCATAAAGTCGAGGTAGGCAGAATATCCGGCTAAAGGCACACCGATGAAGTTTACCAAGTCATTGCCGGCAAATGCCAATGCCAGTGCAAACGTGCCTAACAGTACCACTACGCGGAAAATGTTTACTTTGCACCAATGTAGAATCTGCATCAAAATAGTAAAGAAAACGAAAAGGCAGGCGATGATCATGAGCGTATTATCATGTATCCACTGCTTGTATTCGTTTGTCATGAAAGAACTGTCTTTCAATCCTTTTACTAACATGAAGTAAATGATACTTGTAGCTGCGATACCTCCGAACAGGGCGATGGTATATTTCATGTGCCCCTTATAATTGAAGGTAAAGATAATACGTGCTATCCATTGCACTACCATACCGAAGAAGAATGCCAATGCTACAGATACAAAGATAGCCATGATGACAGATAATGCCTTATCGGTATTAATCATGTCTGCCATATTCAGTGACGGATCTGTTAAACTTTTGACGAGTGCCAGAGCAAATGTACCTCCTAACAGCTCGAACACCATTGAGACGGTCGTTGAAGTGGGAAGTCCCATAGTATTGAACACATCCAACAACACCACATCCGTCAGCATCACGGCTAATAGAATGCACATGATTTCATTGAAGTAGAAGTGTTGAGGCTGATAAATGCCGTGGCGTGCAATGTCCATCATACCATTGCTAAGTGAAGCTCCTACAAATACACCGATGGCTGCGATGAATAAAATTGTCTTAAATGCTGCAGCTCTAGAGCCTACAGACGAGTTCATAAAGTTTACGGCATCATTACTGACACCAACAATGAGATCGTATATAGCCAGAATACCCAGCAAAATGACGATACACAAGTAAATTGTTTCCATAAAGATATAATGATATGTATGTATTTCAGCTTGTGCCGGATTGAATCTCGTCCGTTTTTCGGGCGCAAAGTAACGTAATTTTTGTTACAAAACCTTGTCATACATGTTACATCCATGTTACAAACTGGAATAGGCAGCTTTCCCTTAGTCTGATAATTCGATGACTTCCAAGTTGCTAAAGTTTCCATTATCAATGCAAAAGCGTACCAATGTCCGCACTTTATGGAAACCGTATTTACCGGCCGCTCCCGGATTGATATGAAGCATGCTTAATGTCTTGTCATATTTTATCTTCAAGATGTGCGAATGCCCGCTGATGAACAACTTCGGTGGATGGGTCAGCAGGCTTCCTGCGATGCTGGGGTCATAGCGTCCCGGATAGCCGCCAATGTGTTTCATCAAGACTTCAGCACCATCCACTGTAAAACGCAAGGTTTGTGGATAAAGGCAGCGAATGTCCTGACCGTCTATATTGCCGTAAACTGCCCGTAAAGGGCGGAAAGCTGCGAGTTGTTGTGCTACTTCCAATGTTCCGATGTCGCCTGCGTGCCAGATTTCATCACACGGTTCGAAATAGTGCAGATAGCGTTCGTCCCAATAACCGTGCGTGTCAGAGAGTAATCCGATTTTTGTCATATGTTTACTTGCTTTTCTCTGCAAAAGTAAATAAATTTGAGCCAAAACCTTTATAACCTATATTACTAATAATATGGAATACCGTTATTTTAAGCGTGACATTAGTTGGCTCTCTTTTAACTATCGTGTACTGCTGGAGGCAGAAGACGAGTCGCTACCTCTGTTTGAACGTATCAATTTCATTTCCATTTATTCCTCTAATCTGGAAGAGTTCTATAAAATCCGGGTGGCGGACCATAAGGCGATTGCTAGCGGGAAGATGTCGGAAGACGGAGAAAGTGTGCAGGCAGCCACAGAACTGGTTGAAGAGATTAACCGGGAAGTGAACCGTCAGCTTGAAGAACGCATCCGTATATACGAACATTCCATCTTGCCGGCTTTGCGTCGGCATCATATCATATTCTATCAGAGTGTGGCAGAAGTTGAACCGTCTCATCGGGATTTTGTGCGGAGATTCTTCTGCGAGGAAATATTTCCCTATTTGGCGCCGGTGCCGGTGACAGATGACAAAGTTGTCTCTTTCTTGCGTGATAACCGTCTCTATCTGGCCGTGCGGCTCAAGGAGAAAAATGGGTGGAACGGTTATTATTATTACGTCATGAAGCTGCCTTACAGCAAAGTACCCCGTTTCATCCAGTTGCCCGGTGAGGGAGGCAATCACTATCTGATGTTCATTGAAGACATTATTAAGGCAAACCTTGACGTGATATTTCCCGGTTATGAGGTGGATTGCAGTTATTGCATTAAAATCTCGCGTGATGCCGATATTCTGATTGATGATACGACCACTTCCCGCGAACTTATCGAGCAGGTCAAGACGAAAGTGAAAAAGCGCAAGACGGGTGCCGTGTGTCGTTTTGTGTACGACCGTGCCATGCCTCTCTCTTTTCTTGTCCATCTGATGCAGGCTTACCACATCGACCGCAGCGAGCTGGTACCCGGCGATAAACATTTGAATTTGGAGGACTTAAGCCGATTGCCCAATCCTAACCCCTCCTTGCTCGCTGTACACAAGCCACAGCCCATGAAGCTGACCTGCTTGGATGAGTCTGAATCCATTTTCCGTTACGTAGAGCAGCGAGACTTGTTGTTGCATTATCCGTATCACTCTTTCGAGCATTTCATCCATTTTCTGTACGAGGCGGTACACGAGCCGACGGTGCGCGAGGTGATGGTGACCCAGTACCGCGTGGCAGAGAATTCCGCCGTCATCAACACGCTGATAGCTGCTGCCCAGAACGGTAAACGGGTCACGGTATTTGTGGAGCTGAAAGCTCGCTTTGACGAAGAGAATAATTTAGCCACGGCTGAACTGATGCAACGCGCCGGCATCCGCATCATTTACAGTCTGCCGGGACTGAAAGTGCATGCTAAGGTGGCGCTTGTCCTGCGGCGTGATGACCACGGGCATAAACTGACGAGCTTCGCTTACATCAGTACCGGCAACTTCAATGAAAAGACAGCCCGCCAGTACGCCGATTGCGGCCTTTTCACCTGTCATCCCGTATTGGTGAACGATTTGCACCGACTGTTCCGCGTGCTGCAGGGACATCCGGAAGCCACTTTCCACCGGCTGCTGGTGGCACAATACAACCTTATACCGGAATTGAACCGCCTGATAGACCGCGAGATTGCTTTGGCACAGTCGGGCAAAGAGGGACGCATCATCCTGAAGATGAATGCCCTGCAAGACCGTGCGATGATAGACCGTCTGTACCAGGCTTCCGAGGCCGGTGTGCAGATAGACCTGATAGTGCGTGGCATCTGTTGTCTGATTCCCGGGCAGGCGTTCAGCCGGAACATACGGGTCACCCGCATTGTAGATACCTTCCTGGAACATGCGCGCATCTGGTACTTCGGCAATGGGGGACACCCTTGCGTATTCCTTGGCTCGCCAGACTGGATGAAGCGAAACCTTTACCGCCGCATCGAGGCCGTGACGCCCGTGCTGGATGCCGGATTGAAACAGGAACTTATCGACTTGCTGCACATTCAGCTGACTGACCGCCGTAAAGCTTGCTTCGTGGACGGCGAGGGACGCAACGTCTGGAAGTCACCGCATCCGCAAAGCGAGCCGGTACGGTCGCAGTACACTTTCTACAATTATCTTAAGGAGCGTATAGAAACAGATAAAAAGGGCGTGTCAGAATAGTGCGAGACCCTTCACATGCGTTCAGGGTGACAATATGTGCCCCGAGTGACAGTATGTGAAGGGTGATTTTATATTATGACTCTGCCTCAGGCAGCATCACCACTCCCTGCTTGCGCTTCCCATCCATTTTTACAATGAGCGGGCGGGGCAGCCGCACGTGCCGCAGATACTCCGTCTCGTGCAGGGCAGGTTGTGCATTCAGGAACTCCTGATTATACAGTCCGTCACCCATATACGCATTGATGGTGAAGTAACCCACGCCAAACGACGTCAGGTTCTGGAAGAAGTGCGTTCCCTGACTGGGGTCTACCCGATAGTTCGTCAGTCCCGCCTCCACGATGATGCGCGCCGCGGAGATGTGTGGCCATTTCACCGGAATGCCCAGCCATGTGTCACTGCTTCCCCAGCGTCCCGGCCCGATGAGGATATAGTTTCGCCCGTCTGTCAGGAAGTCACGGTTCAGGCGTTCTATCTCCCACGCTATCTCCTGATTGTGCGAAGCGCTGTAGTGGTCGGTCTTGACGTAGACGACATCCTGCAAGTCGTCCATGAAGCCCTGTCCCAGCGAGTTGTGCGAGCGCAGCAGCAACCGTTCGTCCGGTATCTCGGAGAGATCCTCGTCCAACTGCGCATTGCTGTCCACGATGGGGCGTATCTGGAGCAGGTAGAACGTACCGCTCCGTGCCTTGTCGTGGTCCAGATTGACGGCAAACTCTATTTCGACGGGACGGCGCATCTCGTGCTGACCATTCTGCAAGGCCAGTTGCAGGATACGTGCCAAGGGGAACGCATCGTGTTGCAGAATGTTGGCAAAGGTGATGACCTTCCGTCCGCCCGGATAGATGCCGTCGCGGATAATCTGGTCGTAGGGGTCGTAGGTGGAGGCGATGTAGTTCAGTGCTCCGTCTTTCTCCGCCTCCTTCACGGGTAGTTTCAGCAGGTTGAAACCGTCGTCTATGGAGAAGTTGTGACCCGCATTGCCCAGGTCGAGGGCATAGAAGCGGGTTTGCGTCTCGCGCAGGGCAAGATCCAGTTCGCTGGTCTGTAACACTTGGTGCGGATGGGCGGGCGAGAAGCGCAGCGTCAGCCCTCCGTCTACGATGTACTTGCCCAGTCCCAGGGCGAGGTTGACGATGCCCTCTTCAGCCTGCTCGTCGCCCAGCGGATAGTAGTTCAGCGAACGTGCCACGCCGGACATCGACGGGTAGTAGCGGTTGCCATACTGCGTGCCCACCACCTCTTGCAGGATGACCGCCATTTTCTCTTGGTCGATGACGTTGCTCGTGGCCTGCATGTACGCCTTCGAGTCGCGGAAGTAGACCGACGCATAGACGCCCTTGATGGCATCGCTCAGCATGCGCAGCATCTCGTAGCGATCGTCCAGATAGGGAATCATGTAGGTGTTGTAGATGCCGGCAAAGGGCTGGTAATGCGAGTCTTCCAACAGCGACGACGAACGGATGGCGATGGGCGATTTCACGGCGTCGAAGAAGGTGAAGAAGTCCTCCACCAGCCGGTCAGGCAGTTTGGCTTTGAGGAAGTAGCGCAGGATGACGTCGTCATCGGCGTCTGACAAGGCTATCTGATACAGTCCGTTCGTCTCCATAAACTCGTCGAAGATGTCCGTACAGAGCACCACCGTCTTGGGGATGGTGACGCGCGCTCCTTCAAACTCTTCGAACTCCGGATGACGTTTCACCATGTTGTCGATGAAAGCCAGTCCGCGCCCCTTTCCCCCCAAGGAACCGTCGCCGATGCGGGCGAAGTTGGAGTAGCGGTCGAAGCGGTCGCGCTTGAAGACGGCCACCACGCCCTGGTTCTTCATCTTGCGGTACTTCACGATGGCCTCGAAGATAATCTTGCGGTGCGCGTCCACGTCCTGAAGGCTGCTCCACGTGATGGGCTTCAGGAACTCGGCGATGGGGAACATGGCGCGCGAGTAGAGCCAGCGGCTGACGTGGTTGCGGCTGATGTGGTAGAGGAACGACTCGGCGGGCACGGCAAAGAGGATGTTCTGCAACTCCTTGAGGTTCTTCACGTGGGCAATCTCCTCGCCCGTCTCGGGGTTGCGGAAGATGAAGTCGCCGAAGCCGAAGCTGTCCGACACCGTCCGGCGCAGGTCCACGTCCATCTTCTGGGAGTTCTTGTCGATGAAGGCCGCGCCGTATTTGTGGGCATACATGGCGTTGTCCGTCTCGCTGCTTTGCAGGATGAGGGGCACGAAAGGGTCGTGACGGCGGATGTGCTCGCACAGGCGGATGCCTGCCAGCCCGTCCTTCTCGCCACGCTCCACGCGGGGGAAGCGCACGTCGGTGATGACGCCCAATATGTTGTTGCTATACTTATTATATATAGTGATTGCCTCCTCGTAGGTGCGCGCCAGCACTATCTTGGGGCGGCCGCGCATACGCAGTGTCCGTTGGTGGGCGTTGAGCGCCTCGGTGCTGAACTCCTGGCTCTGTTGCAGGACGAACTTGTAGAGGTTGGGCAGCGTGGACGAGTAGAAGCGGATGCTGTCCTCCACGAGCAGGATGACCTGCACGCCCACCTCCTGCACGTCGTGCTCCAGGTTCATCTTGTCCTCGATGAGCTTGATGATGGAGACGAGCAGGTCGGTATTGCCCAGCCAACAGAAGACGTACTCGAAAGACGAGAGATCCTCGTCGGCGATGCGCTCCGTGATGCCGTGGCTGAAGGGGGTGAGGATGACCATCGGAATCTCCGGATGGTGGTTCTTGATGTCGCGCGCCAGGTCGAAGCCCTCGTTCTCGCCCGTGCCCGGCATGGAGATGATGAGGTCGTACTTCATCGCCGCCAGTTGCGCCAGCGCCTCGTCGTGCGTGGTCACTTGCGTGAAGCGGGGCGGGTAGCGCAGGGAGAGGGAGGTGTACTCCATGAAGATTTTCTCGTCGATGCGCCCGTCGTCCTCCAGCATGAAGGCGTCGTAGGGGTTGGCTATGAGCAGCACGTTGAAGATGCGCCGCGTCATGAGGTTGGCAAACTGGGTGTCCTTGAAGTAGAGCTGATTCAGCTTGTATTTGCTAAGCATAGGTATAAGTCTCTTTTTTGTGAAATGAACAGGCAAATGTACCTAAAATATGTGATATAAACGATTGTTTTACGGACACATTTGTTTCGTATGGCATAGGAAAAAGTTTGCAGCCTAAAGGCATACTTTGAGGGATATTTACTCTTTCCGGGAAAATGCTTGGTGCAAGCCCGGTTTCACACCTCGAGAGTGCTGAACTTTTTTCTTTACGGCAGAGTTCGTGTAGGAATGATTGCAAAAAGATAGCTAAACGCCTGTTTTGCTAACTCTCCAAGATTTCAAAACGTTCGAAATAGGTTTTGTTAACACTTCAAAACTGTATATTTATGCATGGAAAAGAGCTAAATACTGCATAAATATACAGCTTTCTGCATAATTATTTATTTTTGAAGTGACCAAGAAATTAATCTCCTGCGACCGGGAAGTTAACTTCCTACTTGTTCCGAGTATGTTCGGAACGGATTCGGAGTATGTTCGGAACAGATTCGGAACATATTTGGAACAAAATCGGAACAAATTCCGCTTTTTCTCGATGATTTTGCGCAGTTATCAAGTGTTAAATTTTGGCTTAGTTTGTTGCATATGTGATGGTTAACTCTAAATCGCTTCGATTTTTTTCGATCGAGCCTTATTTCTGTCCGAACGAGGGCCTTCTCGGCGATTAGGAAATACAAAGTGTCAGCGGTTGACAAAGTGTCAAAGTGCGGGGAGTGTACGGAAAGGTAGTTTTTCTGTATTCTTGAAATAATATTAAAATCTAAATATTTCTGTTACAACATAACGCTATTTTCTTTACTATTGCAGGAAAATAACCTGATATACTGTGAAAACGCTATTTTTTATTGCTTCCTTGTGTCTTTTCGTAAGTTGCGGCATTCCTCAGGAAGATGCCGCTTGGCAAGTAGCCGAACATTCCAAACTGAATCGGGATGAATTGCTACGTTTCTTAGCATATTACCAATCGTCGGGCGAGGCTGAAAAATACCAGCAGCCTGTTTCCTGGTAGCCAACATGCCGGGAAAGTATTCCCTTTCGGCAGACGGCGTGCACAAGATTTACGATGTGGATGTGGTCAAGGCAGATTCCTTGATCCGCTCGCTTGAATGCTCTTTCCGGTTGAAAGAGACCGTTCCGTTTCTACAGGAATATACGTTTCGACAGTTCTGTGAGTATGTATTGCCTTACCGTGTCGCCAATGAACCATTGGAATATTATTGGAAATGGGATTGTCCCAGGCATTTTCATACGGACAGTGTGAATATTGCAGCGGCAGCTCGTCACATCAATGCCCAAGTCAGGCTTGGAATGTCTCCTGATTTCTACGGCGCTTCCCAAGAATCTTATTCCCAACTCATGCGGGAAGGGTATGGCAAATGTGACGACCGGGCTACCCTGTTGGTAATGGCTTTGCGCGCCATGGGCATTCCCGCCGCTTTCGAACTGGTACCTTATTGGGGAAGCAGTAACAATGCCCATTCGTTTGGCACGCTGGTGCTGCCCGATGATTCCATCATACCTTTTCAGAACGACGACAATACGGGCGAAGCGGACATCTTGCATCGGAAGACGCCGAAGGTCTACCGCAAGATGTATAGCCGGAATACAGAGCTATATAACCATGAAGAAAATTTGCCGGAGCTGTTCCGTTCCTACGACTGTCTGGACGTGACCTGCAAACATCGGTTGGGGCATCTTGACATTGCATTGCCGTTGGAGGTTTCCAAAGGGTTGACTTATCTTTCCGTCTTTTCTCCCGATGGCTGGGTGCCTGTGGCTTGCAGTCCCACTAAGGAGTTTACCGACGTGGGAACCGGCCGTTTGCCCGGCGATGTAAAAGAAGCTGATGACTTGGGCGACGGCATTCTCTATCTGCCTTCCCGCTATGTGCGGGGAGAGATGCAGCCGGTTTCCGCTCCGATAATCGTTTCTTCCAACGGTGTACAAGTCTTGCAGGCCGATACTGCCAGGCGTTGCCCGGTTACATTGGAAAGGAAGTATCCTCTCAGCCGGCGCATGGTGGATTTTGCCGGTTACATGCGTCGTGGCATTTTCCAAGTGGCCAATCAGCCGGATTTCTCAGATGCAAAAACTGTCTATCAAATAATGGAAACCCCTTTGAGCCGTATGCAGCGGGTGCCGGTAGAAGAGACTGGGACTTATCGTTACATGCGCTATATGCGTCCTCGTGGCGTGTTTAGTATTGCTGAGTTGCGTGCATATTCTCCGCAAGGAGACACCTTGCATTTTACGCCGATAACTTGTGAAGCCATCGCCCGGACAGTGACTGTCGCCCGCGTATTCGATTCCGATCCGTTGACTTACCTTGAAATTAATGCCGGATTTGGTTTGTGGGTCGGCATGGACTTGGGACGTCGTTGTCAGATTGGCTCTATCGAGTTTGCTCCCCGGAACGATGACAATGCCATTACGTCCGGCGATGTGTACGAATTGTATTATTGGGACAATTGCTGGGTAAAAGCGGGTAGCCAAAGGGCAGCGGATTATAGCCTTTCGTTCCAAAATGTTCCTGCCGGTGCCTTGCTCTGGTTGCGCAATGTCACAAAAGGGCATGAGGAACGCCCCTTTACCTATGAAAAAGGAAAACAAGTATGGTGGTAGATACATGTAACTGAAGTTTAATTATAAAGGTCACTTAGTTATGAAAAAAATGATTTTGTTTGTAGGACTGTTTGCTTGGTTCGTTTCCAATGTGGCGGCTCAGTCCGTCACGTCAGCTCAAAGGCGTGTTTACTTGATGGATATTTACGATGTTACTGCCAGCCAAGCAGACCGGTATGAAGCAGTGTGGTCTTCCGTAAAGGAAAAAGATGCAGACTTATGTGATTCCCGGCTAACATCCAAAGACTTTACCAAAGCGCGGAAATCGCTTATCCGTGAATTCAGGCAAGAGGTTTCTTCCATTTTTAATGAAGAGCAATATCACATTTGGGAGACCTGCAACAAGGAAATTGACCGTTACCACGTGCTGAGTAATGAAAAACTGGTGACTCCGAAGCAACTCTATGGCTTGTTTAAGGTAGAAAGGCAATGGTTGGACGACCGCAACGCCATACGGACTGGCGGCGACCCTCAAAATGTCAAGCATCAGCGTCAGGCAGACCTGCAAAAGGCGTTGCAAAAAGAAATCTGCCGTGTTTTGGGCGAAGAACTCGGACAATGGTATATCGATGAAAAAGCACTGCAACAAGCAACCATAGGCAATATGGATAAATATAATGCTACGTATCGCGAGGGTGAACGAATAGCTCGTATTGACAAAGAATATAAGTATAAGCGCAAAGCAGTATATGCCGAAAAAATCAAGTATGCCCAGAAAGAAGAAAAGTTGTTCCAATTGGATGACCAAAAGGCTGCCGATGTACGCAGTGCGGTTTCCCGGCAAGTTGCAGACCGATGGTTTACCATTACTCGGAATCAGTTGGACTATGTATTGCAGAAAAACTATGGACTGGACAAGACACAAATCGCCCGGTTCAAGACCGCCTATAACGTGTATGCCATTGAAGA
>CALUJK010000129.1 GCA_944320945.1 uncultured Bacteroides sp.
GAGAAGTGAGACAAATTCGTAAAGCCAGTGGCATAAGCTATCTCTGAAACAGAGAGTTTCTTATCCTCTTTCAAGAGTTTGGCTGCCTGCTGAAGCCGAATATTCTTAATAAAATCGCGTGTAGAGAGATTCGTAAGTTCCTTTAATCTACGATGTACATGTACGCGACTTAATCCGACTTCTGTGGCGAGCATTTCTACACTGAACGCCGGGTCATTCAGATGCCGGTTTACTACTTTCATAATGCGGTCCATCAATTGCTCATCGCTCGACTTCAGTGACAGTTTCTCCATCTTGTCTTCCTGCTGCTGAATGCCCCCAAACTTATTACGCAACAAACGGCGATTTGCCAACAGATTAGCAATAGAACTCATCAGTATATCTGTACTGAATGGTTTTACGATATACGCATCGGCACCACAGCCCATACCTTCCAGTGTATCTTCCGGACGTGATTTGGCTGTCAGCAAAATGATGGGAATGTGATTCACATTGGTATTCTGCCTGATTTTGCGACATAATTCCATTCCGTCCATCTCTGGCATCATGACATCTGAAATAACAATATCAGGTGAATTACGCAAAATAGACTCATAGGCTTCCCGACCATTTGTACAAGTATCTACCCGGTATTCATCGGCTAATATTTCCCGCAAATAATCCCTGACTTCAGCCTCATCTTCCACCACCAATACCCGTTGGTTAGAATGTGGTTTGACTGTTTTCGGCCTATCCGGCAGACTACTGATTTCTTTCTCCTCCTCATTCTCTGAGGGCTGTACATCTATTTTATGGTTCATGGCTCGTACAGAAGCTGGAGCAGTAGTTTCATCTGAAACAGCCGACAAATCCAGTTCATCGGCACGCAGATGATCGGCTCCTAACGGCAAACGAATAATAAAACGGCTTCCGGACGTATCCAAACGATTCTCGGCATAAATCACCCCATGATGCAGCTGCACCAATGACCTTGACAAATGTAAACCGACACCTGTTCCAAAGTTTGACTTCGTAACATCATTCTCTATCTGATAGAAACGTTCAAAAATACGTTCTATTTTATCACTATCAATGCCAATACCACTGTCTATTACTTCTATCTGGAAATAATTACGCAAAGGGTCGCGGCGCTGTTCATCCACACCGGTAGTCAAAGTTACCTTTACTTCCCCACCATCAGGCGTATATTTAAAAGCATTGGAAATAATATTTACCAGCACCTTATCAAAATTATCCAAATCTATCCAGGCATTAAGCTGCGGTAATTTATCATGTTCAAAAGTGAAGTTGATATGCTTTTTCTTCGCAGTATAATCAAATGTCTGCATCAAATCGTTGATAAATCCTACAATATCGGTTTCACGTAACCTCATTTTCATCAATCCCTTATCCAACTTACGGATATCCATCAACTGATTTATCAAACGGAGAATACGTTGCGCATTGCGATAAATCATCACATAAGCCTGACGTAATCCGCTATCTTTATTCTCTGCCATCAATTTTTCCAATGGATTAATGATAAGCGTCATCGGAGTACGTATTTCATGAGAAATATTAATGAAGAATTGTAACTTAGCCTCATTCAATTGCTCAATATGCTCGTGTTCAATCATCTCACGGCGATGCCGGATACGTACCATAATATAACTCACCACACCGAGTATCAGCAGACACAGCAGCATGGCATAGATAGTGTAGGCCCACCATGTCTGATACCAAGGTGAGGCTATACAGATTTTTACGGTTCGTGTTTCTGAATAGTTCCCATGATTGATGGCACGTACCCGAAAGATATATTCACCCGGCTGTAAATTATTATAGGTCACGCGGTTCATACCGGGTTCCAGTGTAAGCCATTGCCGGTTCAGTTCTTCCATCTGGTACTGATATGCTATCTGCTCCGGATTATGAAAAAGCAAGGTAGAGAAAACAATGCTGAACGTATTATCCTGATATGCCAAATTAAATCTGTCTGCATCTTGTACAATATCGGTTACTACCGGTTTACCTCCTGACAATGTATTCTTATTTATCGGACGGTCAAATATAAAAAAGTTCGTAATCCAGACATTGGTCTTTTTATTAACCCGGCCTATTATTTCCGGCTGGAAAGCCGTAATGCCGTTCACACCACCGAAATATATCTTTCCATTTTTATCTTTGCAAAAAGCGCCATGCGCAAATTCATTGCCTTGCAATCCATCTCCCGCATAATAATTAATAAAACGATTACTATTCCGGTCGAAACGGCTAATACCTTTATAGGTACTTACCCATATAGCTTTCTGATTATCTTCTATCAGTCCACATATTACATTATTAGGCAGTCCTTCACGAGTGGTAAACCGATGTACCTTGCCAGTCTGCCGTTCTATACGATACAGTCCTTCCGTCGTACCGGCCCATATATCCCCAAAAGAATCCTCCCTGACGACATATCCTACACAATCCGTAATTAACACATTGCGACCGTTATAATGTAAAAAACTATCAGTGGAAGGGTCAAAGCAACTTACACCTTTATAATGCCCTAACCATACCAACCCTTTACTATCACAATAAATTGAATTAATCCAGTCGTTTATTAATTCATCCCGTTGTAAATCTCCACTTTCATCTTTTGAAGACTCATAATGGGTCAACTCACTTGTCTGCAAATTATATTTATAGAAGCCTGCCCCCATCGTCCCAATATACAGATTCTTGTGTTTATCTTCTGCCAGCGCATAAATCTTTTTATTCTCAATGTCCTGTAAAGGATATGTGCAATGGCCAGTTATCGGATTAAATTTTGCCACTCCACGCATATATGAACCTAACCATAAGTTCTTATCGGAATCGCAGAACAAGCAAGTCACAACAGAAGGCACACCCCATGAAGTTTCATCCGGCTGATAATGATGAATACGACGACCATTCATATCCAATTTATAGAGCCCCTCATTATCGGTCCCCACCCACAGATTACGCTCATCATCGGTATATAATGCCATCACACACCCTTTTCCTATAGGATTATAATAGACAGAACGCTCGCCATAATACTCAAACAAGTTTTGTTCGGCCGCAATCAGCACTACTCCTTTTTGAAACAGTCCCAGCCACAGGTTTTTCTCCTTATCCTGCATAATAGAATGTATCTTACCCGTGGAGAAATCGATAGGGGTTGTATTAATAAAATGATCTTCTACTATTTTTCGGGCAGGATTATAGGCTTTCAATCCGGTACCATCAGTACCAATCAGCAACATCCCATTCACTAACTCCATACTATAAACCGACAAAAAGCCTCCTTTTTCATACGGAACTGATATAAAACTGTCTTTCGCCCGGTCATAGCACATTACCCCCTTTCGAGCCGTTCCAATGAACAATTCCCCCAATGCATCTTCATGAATAGCTGAAATCCAGTCGTCATTTATGTCCGGATAACGATATACTTTAGCTGTTTCTGTCGCTAACCGATAACAAACCAAGCCGTATTGTTCTGTCCCCATCCACACATTACCATGTATGTCCTCATAAATACTGTTGAAATAAAGGTAACTTATTTTATCCATCACCCGATCCAACGAATCGGCTCCACTCAAATCCTTTCGAATACGAAAAACTCCTTGTCCGGACGTGACAAACCACAACTCTCCATTATGTAATTCCAAAATCTGAGTAACATGCGGATACACCCGTTGCCCATTACGCCAAACCGGTATTTCACGAAAGGCATCAGTTGACCGTTCATATAACAACAAACCGGATATGCATCCAATAAACAAATGATTCTTGCTGTCCTCAAACAGTGTTCTTACATAGTTATTTTTTAATGAAGTGGAATCCTCTGAAGAAGAAAGATATGTGGAAAAATGTAATCCATCGAACCTATTTAGCCCATACTCAGTAGCTACCCATATAAAGCCCCGCTTGTCTTGATACACTTGATTAATTAAACTACTGGAAAGCCCGTTGTCTGTTGAATAGAAGTTTCCCGTTTGTGCAACTATTATCTGTGTAAAGCAACTCAATAATAAAAATAAGCAACCTAAGATATTTTTCATGGTATTTCATCTAATGGTATACACAAAAGTAACATCATTTGTCGAAAGAGCAAACTCAAAAAACTGCTAAACAACACAAATGTTACATACATGAAAATTTATGTTACATCTACCAAAACTATGTTACATCCACCCATAATGTATGAAACACCATTTTTGTACATTTTAGTCACATTTCAATACTTTTGTATCAGATAAAAAAACAAAGTTTAACCCACTAATATCAAAGAAATATGAATCGCTACAAAAATTAAATGACATCAACTTACACCTTATTATTATATATAAGGAACCCAACGAGAAAACTTATTTGTTATCAATTAAACTAATTTCATCATGAAATGCACAACTTATCGTGTTAAGTCTTTAAGGCTTTTATTTCTACTGTGTATGTTCCCACTTTGGGCTTTCGCACAGAACATTACTGTAAAAGGAACAGTAACGGATAGTTACGGGCCAGTCATCGGCGCCAGTGTCTTAGAAAAAGGTACTACCAATGGTGTTGTCACCGACATGGAAGGCCATTTCACACTTACCTTATCACCCAACAGTACTATTGTGGTTTCTTTCATCGGTTATAAAACCCAAGAAATTGCCGTAGACGGAAAAAACGAAATCAATATTACCATGCGGGAAGATACTGAAATTCTGGATGAAGTAGTAGTAGTAGGTTACGGACAGATGAAACGTTCCGATTTAACCGGTTCCGTAGTTTCAGTGAGTGATGCCGCCATCAAAAAAGCCGTACCGACCTCTATTGACCAAGTGTTGCAAGGACGTGCCGCCGGCGTACAAATTCAGAGTAATTCCGGAACTCCCGGTGGTAGTTCGTCTATCCGTATCCGTGGTACAAACTCACTCAATGCCACTAATCAACCGATTTTTGTTATCGACGGTGTTATCATAGACTCTTCTGCTGACGATGATACCAGCAATCCACTTTCCAGTATCAACCCTTCAGATATCGTTTCTATGGATGTATTGAAAGATGCGTCTGCTACAGCTATTTACGGAGCCCGTGCATCAAACGGTGTCATCATGATTACAACCAAACGCGGTAAAGCTGGAGAATCCACAATTACCTACGATGGTTATGTAGGTTGGCAAAGTATGCCCAAATATCTGGACGTCATGAATCTGCAAGAATATGCACGTCATCATAATGCCCGTGCCGAAGCTGACATTGTAGAAAACAGTGACTATTTCATCAGCCCTGATTTATTGGGTAAAGGAACTGACTGGCAAGATGAACTATTCAACAATGCTTTAATGACCAGCCATAACCTTTCGTTTACAGGAGGCAGCGAGAAAATAACTTATGCATTCAGTGCCGGTTTCTTAAAGCAAGACGGTATTGCATTAGGTTCCGGATTTAAACGTCTTTCTTTACGTGGCAATGTAGATGCACAAATTAAGACATGGCTGAAAGGAGGTATCAATTTCTCGTTAGCAGACAGTAAACAAAATGTCGGGACAGATAACAATATTATTATGAATGCCCTACGTTCGCAACCGTCTGTTGCCGTAACTTCCGGTGATGGTTCTTACGATGGTCCTGATGACCAATGGATGCCTGATAATCCTGTCGCTATGGCTGAAATCCGTACAAACAATAACAAAAAGGAAAATTTCCGATTCAGCACTTATCTGGAAGCTACTTTGTACAAAGGGCTCACCTTTAAAACTGAATTATCTACAGATTATAATCTAAACAAATATTACTACTACGAACCGGATTATCAATTCGGAGTAAAGGTAAACGAAACTCGTACCGGACGTTGGACCAAAACCGATACAAAATACTGGAGTTGGAGAAACATCTTGACCTACAATAATACGTTTGCAGAAAAGCATAACATTAACATCATGTTGGGACAAGAAATGAGTTCAAACCACTATGAAACACAAGTGAGCAACGCAACCGGATATCTATCCAATTCTGCCACAGATCCCAGTGCCGGTGATTTAAGTTCATCCAGTGGAACTGGTTATCAGAATGATAATTCTATCCTCTCATACTTCGGTCGTGCTTTCTATTCTTACGATGACCGTTATTTAATAACCGCCACTATCCGCCGCGACGGTTCATCCAAATTCGCTAAAGGTAACCGCTGGGGATGGTTCCCTTCAGCCGCTTTGGCATGGAAAATCAGTAATGAAGCGTTCCTAAAAGAGAATCCGGTTATCAACAACTTAAAACTTCGTTTGGGATGGGGTGCCACCGGTAACCAGAATGTAGAAGATTGGGCATACATGGCGCTATTGTCCACCAAAACCACTCCGTGGGGAAATGGAGTACTCAATGGAAATACAGCTAATCCTGATTTGAAATGGGAAACGACCTATTCATACAATGTCGGTGTGGACCTCAATTTTTTTGACAATCGCGTTGAATTTATTGCTGATTTCTATTATAAGAAGACAAAAGACCTGCTGATGCAAATCTCCTTACCGGCATTCATGGGTTCATCCGGTTATGGCGCAGCTTCTAATCCTTGGGCTAATATCGGTTCATTGGAGAACAAAGGTATCGAATTGACATTAAACACCGTAAACATTGATACCAAAGGTTTCCAATGGAGAAGTAACTTCGTTTTCTCCTTGAACAGGAATAAAGTACTCGAAATGGATACGGAAACCGGTAGTTTGCCATACTCTTTACAAATCGGCTCTGATACACAAACAGTAACCAACTCAATGGCAGGCCAGCCCATCGGGCAATTCTGGGGATATAAAGTGATAGGCCGTTTCGATGAGCCCACAGACTTTTTCTATAAAGACAGCAATGGAAATATTCAAGAAGTAGCACGTCCGGAAGGCAGCAACATTGCCGAAGGCGAAACTTGGTTAGGCGATTATATCTTTGCAGACCTTAACAACGATGGTGTCATCGACAACAATGACCAGACATTCATTGGAAATCCTGAACCGAAATTCACTTACGGTATCGGTAACACGTTCTCTTGGAAAGGATTTGATTTGACAATCTTCCTAAGCGGATCCTATGGAAATGACATTTTAAACTATAATCGCCGTTGGCTGGAAATGAGTGGAAGTAATTCCAACCTGTTAAGTTCTACAAGTTATGCTATTGTGGAAAAGATTGACCCGAACGGTCCCGATGATTTTCGTAATTACCATGTAACCGGCGTTTCAGGAAGCAATGCTTTGGCACCACGCATGTATACAGACAGTTCCAAAAATATGAACTGGCGTGTCAGTGATCGCTTTGTCGAAGACGGCTCTTACTTGCGTATTCAAAATATCTCATTAGGATATACATTCCCTAAGAAATGGTTGCAAAAAACTCCCATCTCAAATCTGAAAATCTATGCCAACTTACAAAACGTTTATACTTGGACCAAATATGACGGCTATGACCCAGAAGTCGGTAGCTTATATGGCAACCAACTGTATAATGGCATTGACTACGGTCGTTATCCTTCACCACGTATCTACACATTCGGTTTAAACGTAACTTTCTAACCTAAAATGCGAAACACAATGAAAAAGAAATACAGTTTTTTAACAGGGATTCTGGCAGGTTCCCTACTCTTGACCGGTTGTGAAAGTTTTCTGGAACAAGAAAATACACACGATTTAAATCAAGAAACCTTCTTCGACTCAGAAGAAGCATTACAAGCTGCTACCGCTCCTTTATATAATCACGTATGGTCCGGATTCAATGACAAATTCTATTATGGTATGGGAGACGGACGTGCCAATAACATTACAGCCCAATACTCAGATTATATCTACCCATATACAAACCTGAGTGAAACTTCACTCAGTCAGGGATTATCTGATGCGTGGGCATCTCTATACTCTGTAGTTGCGCAGTCTAATAATACCATCAACAACATTATAGATTATTCTGATGCCAGCCTCAGCGAAGAAATAAAGAATGAAGCCATTGCAGAAGCACGCTTCATGCGCGGTACAGCCTATTGGTACATCGCTTCTTTATGGGGAGCAGGCATCATTTATACCAACACTTCTGACTTGGTCAATAATTATGTTGTTCCTGCACAACCTTGTGCAGATGTCATGGAATTTGCTATCCGTGATTTGGAGTTTGCCGCAATGCATTTGCCTTCAACTCCTTCAAGTCAAGGACGTGTTTCATGTTATAGTGCTTACGGTATGTTGTCACGAGTCTACCTATCCATGGCAGGGCTTACTACCAATGGAATCTATGATGGAACTAACGTTGCCGCCGACCACAACAGAGGTACACGCAATGAATATTACCTTGACTTAGCCAAGAAAGCTGCACTAAAAGTCATCAACGAATCTGATGCATCCTTAGTTTATCCTTATGAGAATCTGTTCATGGCAAGCAACATGAATAACAATTCAGAATGCTTGTTCCAGTTACAATGGATGTCCGGTACAACTGATGCCGTAGATGGAGCAGCAAACACTATGGGACGTTTCTTAGCATGGTCCACTATGGTAGCTGATACCAATGCTTGGGGAGGTGCGACCTACTGCTCATGGAATTTATGGGAAGAATTCACCAATTATTACGATGCAACGCTTGGAGAGACAATTGCCGATGCTGAACGCCGCCATACCTCTATCGCTTCTTATGGAGAATTTTATTCTGAAATGAATATACGTAACGGAGGTTATACATACGGAGTCACTGAAAATCGCGGTTCGCAAGGTGCCAACATTAAAAAATATGTCATCGGCACCAATGCAGACAATGGCATCAGTCAAGTAAACAATTTAGGAGTTAATACCTACATGATGCGTTTGGCCGAAGTATATTTGAATTACACAGAAGCAACCTTGGGCAACAACTCCAGCACGACGGATGTAGCTTATTTCAATTTAGTACGTCAACGAGCTAACATGAAGACCAAGAGTACCGTGACTTATGAAGATATACGTCACGAACGCCGCATGGAATTTGCTTTCGAAGGTCTGTATTGGTATGACTTGGTACGCCGTTCATATTACCAACAGCAGGAAGTCATCAACTACATGAACAATCAACAGCGTAATGCCAGCTACGACTACAACGAAGATACCGGTATATATGAGATCAGTGAAGATTATGTAGAACCGGGTACAGGTGTAGCTACCGCCACTGTACGTAGTTTGACTTTACCGGTTGCCGATACAGACCAAAGTAAAAACCCATATCTGAAACCAGATTCTGAAGGTAATATCAACACCGTAGCTTATGAGTTCGGAGAACGGGAAATCACACATGAGGAATTATTCAATTAACCATCAAATAAGGAATCAATATGAAGAACTTTAAATATATCTGGCTCTTATGCCTCACATCCTTCGCAATAGGTTTCACTGCCTGTAACGATGAAGATGACTACTTTGATAAAGATGTTCAAAATACACCAATTACCATCAATAAGATTTATTTGGAAAACGCAGAATCTTCTGTTCCCGACCGGGAAGTCACTTATGCCCGTCTCGGACAAATCATCCGGGTAGAGGGTAGCGGTCTGTATGGAGTGAAAAAAGTTTATGTCAATGGATTTGACACATATTTCAACCGTACTTATGTAACTGACAACAATATGATTTTTCAGTTGGACGAGGACACACCTATCAGTGAAGCCGATCCAGAAGAGCGCGATATCATCCGGCTTGTAAAAGATGGTGCAGAAGGAACGTTCAACTTCACCATCCGTGCAGCATCTCCCACTGTAACCAGCATCAGCAACACACTTCCGCAAGCAGGTGAGACCGTAACAGTATATGGTACCAATCTTCACGAAACTACCTTAGTGACTTTACCGGGTGGCATAGAAATCAGTACCGATATCACCAGCGATGACGAAGACGGCGAATGGTATTCTTTCATCATGCCAAGCGGTGTAACAGAAAGCGGTTCTATTACCTCCGAAGGAGCCAATGGCACAGCTGTCACACCACCTTATTTTAACGAGAACGGATGTTATATCCTCAATTTCGACGGATTAGGTGTACAAGGTTCGTGGAGTTGGTCGGAAACCGGTTCCATGTGTGATGCAACAGACTTAGTGGACGATCCACTAAATAGCGGACGCGGCAAATGTGCACAAATAGTACCCGAACGTTTGCTAAATAGTGCTGACAGTGGAATAGTTCCCGGAAAGCCTCGCGCTACCGAATGGTGGACAGGTGGTAACGATAGCGATTTAGACGACTGGAGCCGTATGTACAGCATCATTCCGTCAACGACCCCTGTTTCTGAAGTTGCTTTACAATTTGACATCTATGTTCCTGAAGCTTGGTCTGGTACCGGACATATCCAAATCTGCCTCATCAACAATTATAACTACGCCGGTATCGGTTCTGACGATGATGGCGATGCTAACCTTGTTTACTTCTATGTACCTTGGATAGAAGACGGCGAGAATGTTCCTTTCATGACTGAGAATTGGCAAACTGTTACAATTCCTTTCAGCGAATTCAACAAATATGCCTCACTCATTGAGGAGGGTGAAGAACCCACATTCCAAATGGTAGTAGAAGACCGAAACGCAGGAACCTACCGTAACTTCGGTATGGGCTTTGTCAACACAGACTTCACATACGGCGGATTAGACATTACTTCTTCCTTATTTAATCAACGTATTTATGTAGATAACTGGCGCGTAGTGCCCTATGAACACATCACGGTATCAGACTACCCGGAAGATGATGAAGAAGAGACTACCGAATAAAACGAATTATAACATTAAAGATTTACGATTATGAGACTCAATAAAATCATATTCCCAATAGCTACTGTTTTACTTTTTACCAGCTGCTATGACGAAAAGATGGAATGGGGAACCCCTGATGGCCAGGGTGATGTTTCCATCTCCGAAATACCTCTTGACTTAGCCGAGAAGATTGCGAACTATGACTATATTAAAAACTATGCCGCAGAGTACATGCCTAACAGCATCATTGGTGCCGGATTAAGTGCTGACTTCTACATAGATGACGAAGAATATCGCCAAGTTGCCAATGACAACTTCCAAATGCTTACGACAGGCAATGCCATGAAGCACGATGCCATTGTACAAAGTAACGGAAGTCTGGATTTCAACACTGTAGATGCATTTTTGCAAGCAGTACCCGCCGACATGAAAGTATATGGACACAATTTCATTTGGCATACCCAACAGAAACAAGATTACCTAAGGTCACTCATTGCACCCGAAATGATTGTAAACTCAGACAGCGATATTGCCAGTATTTTGGTCAATGGAGATTTTGAGACCGGCGATAAGACAAATTGGGATAGTTGGGGCAATAACTCTACCACTACCGTAAAAGCAGGCATCGGAGAAGACGGCTCGTATGCCATCGAACTATACAATCCGTCAGATGCTTCAGAACATAGTGCCCAATTAGCCTATAGCTTGAATGAACCGTTGACCAACGGAGAAACTTATGTCATCCGTTTCAAAGCCAAATCGGACAATCCTGCCGGAGTATTGCAATTTGCTGTGCAAAACGACCCTAATTACGAAGAAGGAGAAGGCTATCATACTTTTGATGTGGGTACAAACTGGATAACCTGTGAATATGAATATACATGTACAAAGGATGGTATGAACCGTATCCTCATCAACTTTGGAAAGGCAGCCGGAACATATACCGTAGACAATGTAGAATTTGGTACCAAAGTGGCAGACCCAGATGCTGGCCGTATCAACTTGCTGGTAAACGGCAACTTTTCCGCAGGAACGGACAGCTGGGCCAAATGGAACGGTGCTGACAACTGCCTGACGTGGAACGATACCGAAGGTAACAACAACACAGGATGCATGCAAGTGATCAATGAATCAAACAATGAAGGAGGAGAATGGAAAGTACAAATCCACACCAACCTGGCGGAGGCGGTTCCAACCGGTACTTCCCTCTACATCTCTTACTACATTAAAGTTGCTTCCGGCGAAGGCTCCGTGCGCGTCTCCACATCTACCAGCGACGGGACAGGCGTCAACTATCAAGGGAATCAAACCGTAGCCCCCGGATGGCAACGCATCGAATGGGAACTGACAACCACCGGAGACGTTACTGGAATTAATTTTGACTTAGGACTGATGGCGGGCACTTACCTGATAGACGACGTGGTGGTATCACTTGATCCGTTTGCCGCTGTATCCACTAAGGCTGCAAATACACGTGCAAGCAGCATTACATACGTCCTGAAAACTCCGGAAGAGAAGCGCGAAGCCCTGCTGGGTGCCATGGAAGAATGGATAAAGGGCATGTTCGAACATATCGCCGGCGAGACCCGTTTCTATGGATGGGATGTTATCAATGAACCTATCGGCGATGATGGAACTTCATGGAGAGGTATCGATGGACAAGGCTTTGCCAGCGGCGACAGTGCACCCACAGAGAGCGAAGATTCCGGACTGATCCTCAATTGGGAAGACGGACACTTCTATTGGGGATACTACTTAGGCAAAGAATATGCTGTAAAGGCATTCGAATACGCACGCCAATACGCTCCGGCCGGTATAAAACTTTTTGTGAACGACTACAATTTGGAATACAGCCCTACAAAACTGGCTTCGTTGATAAGTCTTGTAGAATACATCGAATCTCAAGGACAAACAGTTGACGGAATCGGTACGCAGATGCACATCAGCTCCGACATCTCCCGTGAACAAATAGATGCCATGTTCCAAACGATGGCCGCCACAGGCAAACTGATACGGGTCACCGAGTTGGATGTCAAAGTAGGAACAACCTCACCTACAGCCGACCAGTTGGAAGAACAGGCCAATGCCTACCAGATGGTTTTCGAATCTTTCAAGGCCAATGTGCCCGAACAACAACAAGACGGTATCACTATCTGGTCACTAACGGACAACGCACGCGAACATGAATACTGGATACCCGATGACGCACCGAATATTTTCGATGCCACCTATGGCCGGAAACATGCCTATAAAGGTGTATGCGACGGCATAGCCGGATATGACATCAGCAGTGATTTCACCGGCGACATGTGGGAAAGTGCATACAACGAAGAAAAAGAAGAAGAAAGTACAGACAACGAATGACAACCGAATTCTTCAGGCCGGTAGAATAGGACTATTCTGACTGACAGAATAGAGCTATTACGACTGACAGAACAGAACTGCTACCGGATATACAATCAAAAGGGTCATGCCGCCTGCAAGCCGTATAACCGGCTTGCAGGCTGACAAACCTTCCATCTAAAAGACAATACAAAAAGAATGAAAAGATTTTTTATACTCCTGTCACTGGGGCTGTCAGTTTTCCCGCTACTCCTTGCACAGAAAAGCACATTGACCAGGCAAGGCACTGCCACACAGCTCCAGGTAGACGGTCAGCCTTTCCTAATCCTTGGAGGCGAATTAGGGAACTCATCCGCCACATGCGCCGCAGACATTGAACGCATTTTTCCTAAGCTGAAACGCATGGGGCTAAACACCGTACTGACTCCTGCTTATTGGGACTTGACGGAACCCATTGAAGGAGTATATGACTTCACACTGACAGACCAAGTCATAGAGCAGGCAAGACGGAATAATTTGCGGGTCATATTCTTGTGGTTTGGCGCCTGGAAAAATTCCATGAGCTGCTATGCGCCCCAGTGGTTCAAAGAAGACTACCATAAATACCCACGTGCCCATACGGCACAAGGTAAACCTTTAGAAATAGCCAGTGTATTCTCCGAAACAGTATTCCAAGCCGATAACCGGGCTTTTACCCGATGGCTGGAACACATTGCCGAAATTGACAAAGAAACGGGTACCGTTATCATGATACAAATAGAAAACGAGATTGGCATGCTGGAAAGTGCTCGCGACTACTCTGCTGCCGCAAATAAAGCATTCCAGTCTTCCGTACCCAAAGCACTGACAACATACTTACAAAAAAACTATCGACAATTACATCCGCAGATGCGGGAAAAATGGAATAGCCTGAAACAGCGTAAAGAAGGTACGTGGCAAGAAATATTCGGTAATGACATCTTTACCGATGAAATTTTCATGGCTTGGCATTATGCCAGTTATGTAGAACGAATGGCACAAACAGCACGTAGCATTTATAATGTACCACTCTATGTAAATGCAGCCATGAACAGTCGCAGACGTAAACCTGGCGAATATCCGTCAGCCGGTCCATTGGCACATCTCATTGATGTGTGGCATTGCGCTGCACCGAGTATCGATTTATTGGCTCCGGACTTATATGATGATGGTTTCAAAAATTGGGTAGCACAATATCATCGACACAATAACCCGCTTTTTATACCTGAAATCCGCCTGGCAGACAATAACGGTGTACGAGCATTTTACATTTTTGGCGAACACGATGCCATGGGTATCAGTCCATTTTCCATAGAAGATGGAAGTGATGCACCCACCACCCCATTAGTACAAAGCTATCGCAAACTGCACGAATTAATACCACTACTCACCCGTCATCAAGGGAAAGGAAATATGCACGGACTGCTGTTTGACCAACAAGATAAAGAACGTATTCTGTTTTTCGATGACCTGACATTAACATGTCGCCATAATTTTACTCTTCCTTGGGACTCACGCGCCACAGATGGCAGTACATGGCCCGAAGTAGGCGGTATTATTCTGCGGTTAGCTAAAAATGAGTATATTGTAGCCGGAAATGGCATTGTCGTTGAATTTGCCAAAACATCCGAAAAACAGCAAGAGACAAAACGCCAAACATTGGGTGAAGACGGTTTTTTGCAACAAAGTAGTGAGAAAACAATCACTCAACAGACTACTCATTTCAAGGGTACACGCTGTGGCATCAGTTCGGTAGATGAAATTGCAGTACAACCTAATGGAGAATTCCAACACATCCGTCGGTTAAATGGAGACCAAAGTCATCAAGGCCGTCACGTTCGCATTTCGGTGGGAGATTGGAAAGTGTTACATGTCAAATTGTATGAATATAAATAACGTGAGTTCGAAATAAGAATAAATATATTTTTCTGATAATTAGGAACATAGCGATAAAAGTATTAAATTTATAGTACCCAATTATAACATTTAAACGATTACCACTATGTTTCCAGAGTC
>CALUJK010000130.1 GCA_944320945.1 uncultured Bacteroides sp.
GATATATTTGGGCGTATACCTTCTCTTAATATTCGTGCGTCTTTATATAATGAAAGGTTTGTTGAATTTTCCTGTGACATTATTTATTAAGTTGGTATTATTACGATTGGTTGTTGTCACTCCTGTGGCTTTTCTTGTTCCAGGATTAATAGTGTATTGTATGGAGGATTCTTTAGAGCGTTTTTTCTTATGCTGTGTGATTTCTATTCTTTCTACGTGTTTAAGTGTGTATGTCTTAGGAATGGAACGAGGGGAAAGGAAAATATTCCTTAATAAGGTCGTAGCAGTAAAAAATCAACTTCGTCATAATAGACGCATGTGATGCTTTTGGTATATAAATAGATCGATTATGGCAATTAAAAAGAAGATTCGGAGTCTATTCCTTTTGATTATACAGGGACTCTCTTATAAAAAGGTTACTGCTCAGATTTCTTATTTGGCTCCTTCTAAACGTTTAGAAGGTAAGAAAATAATCATAACAGGAGGTGGACGTGGCTTGGGAGCAGCTATGGCAGCCAAGTTTGTAGCAGAAGGGGCTACTGTTCTTATTGCAGGGCGTAATGAGTCGGTTCTTCGTGATACAGCAAATAAGATAGGATGTCATTATTTGGCATTGGACGTACAAGATGTTTCTAGCTTCCAAAAGTTCATTGATAACGCCGATCGTATTTTGGGTGGGGCGGACTGTTTGGTGAACAATGCAGGAGTTTCTCTTCATGAAGCGACGTATTTTGATGTAACCCCAGAGACTTTTGATGCGCAGGTATCAACGAATTTGAAAGGAGGTTTTTTCTTGGCACAGTATTTTGCAAAATTGTTGTTAAAAGGCAAGCGAAAAGGGAACGTGCTATTTGTTTCTTCTGAAACGGGAGATACTGCAGATATTCGTCCGTATGGATTAACAAAAGTAGCTATAAATAGTTTGGTTCAAGGATTAGCATGTTTGTTCGTTTCTGAAGGGATACGAGTAAATGCTATTGCTCCAGGTGTTACAGCTTCTGATATGACTGGCTTTAAGGTTGATGGAAACTTGTTTTATGGGGACAATAGCGTAGAGCGAGTTTATCTTCCTGATGAGGTAGCTGAAACAGCGTGTTTCCTTTTGTCTGATGCTTCTGGTTGTATATCCGGTCAAATAGTAGTATGTAATAATGGCAAGACGGTTAATACGCGGATAGGAAACAGAATTTGGATACAGAGATAGAAGAGAGACAATACTTCTAGAAATAAAGAATAAAAGAATGTTTTATCCTATATTTTATTGTAGATGGAAAAGAAATATTATAGCAATGAGCGCAGCGTTCAGATAATTATATCATTGCTTAAACAATATGGCATAAAGAAAGTGATTGCTTCGCCAGGTACGACGAATATTTCGTTGATTGGAAGTTTGCAACAAGATCCTTTTTTCGAGATGTACTCATCTGCAGATGAACGTAGTGCAGCCTATATGGCTTGTGGCTTGGCGGAAGAATCTGGAGAGCCTGTTGTGTTGAGTTGTACTGGTGCCACAGCTTCGCGTAATTATCTTCCAGCTTTGACAGAAGCATACTATCGGAAGTTACCTGTTCTTGTTGTGACAGCTCATGTCGGTTTACATAAAATAGGACATAATATTGCTCAAGTAATAGACCGTCGGACACCTCCTAATGACACAATAAGGTTAGCTGTGGATCTTCCTGTTGTGCGCACGGTTAGTGATGAGTGGACATGTGAAATCCTTGTGAACAAAGCTATCAATGAATTGAGGCATAGGGGAGGAGGACCTGTACACATCAATTATTCCATTAATAACTTCCGGGATTTTTCAGTGAAGGAACTTCCTGTAACCCGTCAGATAAAACGTGTTTCTGCATTTGACGTTTTTCCAGAACTTCCCAATGGTCGTATAGGTGTTTTTGTAGGTTCTCACAAGCGGTGGACTTCTGAAGAAACAAAGGCTTTGGATAGTTTTTGTGCTTGCCATAATGGAGTCGTTTTTTGTGATCATACCAGTGGCTATAAGGGTAAATATCGTGTGCAATTTGCTCTTTTAGGTGGGCAGAAACGTTGGGAAACGCCTTTGAAAGAAATGGATGTCATGATACATATCGGAGGAGTCTCGGGTGATTATTATAGTTTGGGCTTACGTCCTAAGCAGGTGTGGCGCGTAAATGAAGATGGAGAAATGAAAGATCTGTTTAGGAAACTGCGCTATGTATTCGAAATGCCAGAGGAATATTTCTTTCGTTATTATGCTAAGGGGAACTCTACAGATATCAGTTATTTTAATGCTTGTAAGTCTACCTATAAACAGGTCCTGGGACAGCTTCCGGAATTACCGTTCAGTAATATTTGGATGGCACAGAAGTTGGCTCACTGTTTACCTGAAAATGCCGTGTTGCATTTCGGTATTTTGAATACTCTGCGTGCTTGGAACTTCTTTGAGATACCAGACAGCGTCTTATCTTATTGTAATGTTGGTGGATTTGGGATAGATGGCAATCTCTCGACACTTGTTGGAGCCTCATTATCCAATCCCGATAAGCTCTACTTTGGCGTTTTAGGTGATTTGGCCTTTTTCTATGACATGAATGTAGCAGGGAACCACCATGTAGGACGTAATCTGCGCGTTATGTTGGTAAACAACGGGCGTGGAACAGAGTTTAGAAACTACGACCATCCGGGGCGCGATTTCGGTGATGATGCAGATCGTTTTATCGCCGCTGCAGGGCACTATGGGAATAAGTCTCCTTTATTAGTAAAGCACTATTCCGAGGATTTGGGTTTTGAATACTTGACAGCTTCAGACAAAGAAAGTTTCAATAACGTGTATAAGCGCTTTGTTACACCGGAAATGACCAATAAGCCCATGCTTTTTGAAGTATTTACAGATAGTGAGGATGAAAGTTCTGCGGTTGAGATGATACGCAATTATATGGTTGATACGCAGGTCGTTTTGAAAAGTAAAGCTAAAGAGGGAGTGAAATCGTTGTTGGGTGAGGCCGGAGTGAAAGCAGTAAAGAAAATACTGAAGAAATGAGAGTAGGCATATTGACATTTCATTGTGCGCATAATTATGGTGCAGTGCTACAGTGTTATGCCTTACAAGAAGTGTTGCGTGGAATGGGAAACGAGGTAGAAGTGATAAACTATTGCCCTTCCTACCTTACGGATGTTTATAAAGTGGTAAACATTCATCGTGTGTTGTCGCGTAATCCCTTGAGAATGGCGAAGCGCAGTATCGTAGAGGTGTTGACCTTGTCTAATCGTATAAGACGCTATCGTGGTTTTGACCGTTTTATAAACAGTTGGTTGACCTTATCTGCATCTCGTGACGTCACTCCTGATTATGACGTTTACGTAATGGGTAGTGATCAAATCTGGAATCCATCATTGACTCACGGTTTCGATGGCCGTTTCTTTGGGGACTTCCCTTTTCCTAAAGAAGGGCGGAAATATGTGTCTTACGCTGCCAGTATGGAGGCTACAGATTTGAGTGGCTCTGAAAAGGCGTATTATGCAAAGGCACTGCAGGGGCTTGATTCGATAAGCGTTCGGGAGGCTTGTTTGGCTGAGTTGTTGCGACCAATGACGGAAAAGAAGATAGATACTGTGCTTGATCCTACTCTTTTAGCTCCTGTTTCTGTTTGGAAGAATTTTTTAGGGGAGCCGAAACGGGCGGGCAAATACGTCTTGGCTTATCAAGTACGTCGTGACAATGATACATTGAGAATAGCTCACGACATAGCCCGTCAGTTAAATGCTGAGGTTGTTGTGGTGATGGCAAGATTGACATGGAAGCACGGAAAGAGTGTCTATCAGGCCGAAACACCAGAAGAGTTTGTCAATTGGATAAGGAATGCGGCTTGTGTTGTCACAAACTCGTTTCATGGAACTGCGTTCTCTGTCATTTTTAATCGTCCGTTCTATTGCCTGCGTTTGGGGAAAGGAGATACTCGTCCTGCTTCTTTGTTGGAAGCGATAGGGTTGACAGAGCGGATGATAGATAAAAACGCTCACCCGATATTTAGTGTTGTCAATTACGGAGGAGCAAACAGAAAATTGGAGGAATTGCGTTCCCGTTCTCTTGCTTTCCTTGGTTCTGCATTAAGTAAGTAGCTCATGTTGTTTTTGAGAAGGACACCCGTAGCTGAATGGTGCGTCATTGTGGCCATGTTCGTGGCTTTTCTGGGTTCACTGAGCCCTTGGTTCATGTGGCCGATATTCAACACTTATGTGCTGCTGGTGGCTGTGTTGTTGTGCATGGGTTTTGTCGTGCGTACGAGGGTATTTTCCTTGCGTAAGCGATGGGTGTTGCCAGCTTTGTTCCTCTTGGTAGCATTGGTTTATAACGTCAGTATAAAGGGCTTCCTGGTTCGGGCGTTTGTGTTTTGTCTCATACAGTGGGGCATTTATGTGGTGTTGTTCAATTTGCCGGATACGATGAAAGGCCGTGTGGTTCGGTTTACGGCTTGTTGTATGGCCGTCATCTGTATGGTGTCGTTGGTGGCTTATGCTTTGTTCTTGTTTGCGGGTATGAGCATGTCTCCCACTTACACCATGTTGGAGGGCGTGCAAAAGACCGAATATCTGAACTATCGTTTCTTCTTGCTCAATATCCGTGCTTTTGCCGAGGAGGCGATACCGCGTTTTCATGCAGTCTTTTTGGAGCCGGGGCACATTGCCGTGGCCGCTTCCATGTTGCTTTATGCCCAAGCTTACGATATGAAGAAATGGTACAACAAGGCTTTGCTCGTTACCATAGTGTGTACGCTTTCATTGGCCGGATATTTGCTTACGGCTATGGGTTTCTTCATCAAGAAGGTTGTCTATGAGCGTCAGAAATCCAAGGTGGCCATTTGGGCGGTTCTGCTTTTGGTTGCAGGTTTCTTAGCTTGGAACATCGGCTTGGAATATAATGGAGGCAATAATCTGTTTAATGAGAAAATCATACAACGCCTGCAGGTCGATGACAGTGGAAACCTTTCGGGCGACAACCGTACGGGTGATGAATTTGAGGTCGCTTATAATAACCTGCTTCGTTCAGATCATGTATGGTTCGGTAGCGATTTTGACGCATCGATGTTTGAAGGAGGAAATGCCGGCTATCGTGTCTATATTTATAATTTTGGACTTGTGGGGCTTGGGCTGATTATATTGGTATATCTTTCATGTGCGTTGTCTTATCCGCGACGTGTAGCCTTACCTTTGCTTATGCTGTATGCCATGATTTTTTGGAATGGCGGCACCCCGTTGTGGTTCAATCTGATAATACCCTATATCTGTGCGTTTCCGGTATATCGTGATTTGCTTGTGAAAAAAGAAACAGTCTGAGTAAAAATAGCATCATGAAAGTTGTGTATGTGACGCATGTTTCCGGCATCTTTGACGGTAGCGGAAAGGCTTTGTGCAACATGCTCTATGGCTTGATGGAAAAAGGTATTGAGCCGTTGGTCGTTTTCCCGCAGAGTGATGGCTTATGCCAGGTATTTAGGGAAAAGGGCATTAAAACGCAGGTGTTGAATTATCGTATAGGGACTTACCCGCCAGTCAGGACCATGCGTGATGTCTGCCTTTTCCTGCCTCGGCTGGCCGGGCGCATTTTGCTCAACAGACGCGCGTCCTGTCGCTTGGCTGCCATTGCGCAACAGTGGGGGGCAGAGTTGATCCATTCCAACACCAGCGTGGTGAACATCGGCTACAGGGCCGCCCGCCGTTTGGGGCTGCCTCATGTGTGGCACATCCGCGAGTATGGCGCGTTGAACTTCTATTATCATTACTATTATTATACGCGCAAAGCTTTTTTGCAGAAACTTCGCGCTAAAATGTCTTATACCATTTGCATCACAAAGGACGTGCAGCAGTACGACCGGTTGGATGGCTGGGAGGCATCGCGTGTCATCTACGACGGTGTGTTGTCCGAGCGGCAACTCCGTTTCCATGAGCAGAAGGAACCCTATTTCTTGTTTGCCGGACGGTTGGAAGAAAACAAGGGCATAGGTGACTTGTTGCCGGCTTTTTCCGATTTCGTGAAGCATCGTCCCGGCAGCAAGATTACGCTGAAAGTGGCAGGCGATACGGTGAACACTGCTTACCGCGACTTCTTGCGTTCCGAAGCACACCGTTTGGGCGTTGCCGACAGGGTAGAGTTCCTGGGTATGCGCAAAGACGTATTGGAACTAATGAGCAAGGCCTATGCGATGATTGTGCCTTCGCGGTCCGAAGGTTTCGGTTTCATCACGGCCGAGGCGATGTTCAGTGGGGCTTTGGTCATTGGCCGGAATACGACAGGGACCAAAGAGCAGTTCGACAATGGGGTACAGCAGACCGGGAATGAGATAGCCTTGCGCTACGACACACAAGAAGAACTGGTACGATGCATGTGCGAGGTGGTGGACAATGGCATAGAACATTATTTCCCAATGATACGCCGTTCCCAACAAGTCGTACGGAAACTTTATTCCAGTGAAAATCATACTAAACAAGTATATGACTTTTATAAGCAGATTATAAGTGTTTAATGTATATGGAAGAACCACAACCGAAGCGTAAGGCGCGTGTAATTGCGTTCTACCTTCCCCAGTTTCATCCCATACCCGAGAATGACAAGTGGTGGGGAAAAGGATTTACCGAGTGGACCAACGTAGGCAAGGCCAAGCCTTTGTTCAAAGGCCATTACCAACCTCGTGTGCCTGCCGACTTGGGCTATTACGACTTGCGTATGCCCGAAGTGCGCGAGGCACAGGCAGAAATGGCCCGTGAGGCAGGAATCGAAGGCTTCTGCTATTGGCATTATTGGTTCGGCAATGGCAAACAGCTGCTTGAACGGCCTTTCAACGAAGTGCTGGCAAGCGGGAAGCCGGATTTTCCGTTCTGCCTGGGATGGGCAAATCATAGTTGGACTACAAAGACATGGGAAAATGCTAAGGCGGCTTATCATGAAGAAACCATCGCAAAGCAACTGTATGGTGATGATGAAGATTATATTAGGCATTTTAATTATGTGCTGAAAGCATTCAAAGATCGGCGTTATATTACGGTGGATGGAAAGCCTTTGTTTTATATATTTTCTTTTACTCGTTTTCGTGATGCTGTAGGAGTAGAAGGCATACGGCATTTTATTCATTTGTGGCAACGTTTGGCACGGGAGAATGGATTGCCAGGTGTGTACTTCGTTGTTTCGAGACAAAGTTTAGAGATTGAAGCGCAAACTATTGTTTCTACATTGAGAAAAACTCTGAATGTAGATCCGAAGATGAACTTTCAAGAATGTCTGGATGCAGGTTTTGATGCGGTTAATTCGCGTGGGGAATATTTGGCTGAGTATTATGCTCGTAGCATCAGGAATTATATGGAACGTTGGGTTAAAAGAAAACTTTTTCATAAGTTTGCCTTAACAATGTGCCACCAAAAGGACATAAATAAACACCTCTTTACCCCTGTCGATGCAAGCGAGAATGTGTTTCCTACGATAGTCCCCAATTTTGATCGTTCCCCCCGTGCAGGTACAAAAGCGCATATTTGGATAGGAAGCACACCTGATTTGTTTCGTGAACAGTTACGGCAAGCGTTGTCTTTGCTTAAAAACAAGCAAGAAGAACATAAAATATTGTTTCTGCAATCTTGGAACGAATGGGCGGAAGGTAATTACGTTGAGCCGGATTTGAAGTTCGGGCATGGATATTTGGATGTGATTAAGGAATGCATTGTAAAATGAATTGTCTGGTATGGATGTTTTTTTGAGTATAATCATTCCTTGTTATAATGTGGAGGCTTTTTTGCCTAAATGTTTGCAAAGTTTGTCTGCTCAGACAAAGCAAAATGAAGTAGAGTTTATACTTGTGAACGACGGTTCTACGGATGACACATTAAAGATTATTCAAGAATTTGTCATGCACGATGATAGAGCAGTTTTGATTGATAAGAAGAATGGAGGTGTCTCTTCTGCACGAAATGAAGCGTTGAAAGTTGTAAGAGGGAAATACGTCTATTTGTTGGATGGGGATGACTATTTGCGACCGGATGCAGTAGAAATCATTTGTAAGAGTTTGCGTGAGAGTGGGGCAGATATGCTATTTAGTAATTTGTATGTTGTGCGGGATGGCATAGCAAGATTAAAATCATATCCAATTCACCCAGGAAAGTATACTGTTGGACAGTTGTATGATGTTTTCCGTTTTTTTCCTACTCCTCCCCAAAATGTATATAGGATGCAGATTGTAAGGGAACATGGATTGCACTTTGATGAACAGATGAAATGTGGAGAAGTATATGCTTTTACTGTTTCTTTCTTCAAGTATACACAATGTGTTTCTGTGATTGAAGACGCATTCTTTTATTATGTCATGCGTGGTAATAGTGCAACACATGGTGTAAATTGTGATGCAGATAGAACGACATTGCAGACATTAAAGTCTCTATATCTTGATGGTGAGGGCCTTCTGAAGAAGGCTTCTTTTCATATCACGGCTTTTAAGATTGTGTCATCGTTTACTTACAATAAATATGTAAAGGCTAAAATAAGTAACCCGGATGTGCAGGCTTGTCTGAAATCTATCTTAAATAATCCTCTTTTTAAGACATGTTTATATAAAGTGGCATTTGGGTATCATTCATGTTGGAAAGAACGGGTGTTGGCATTGTATATGTTGTTCTTTTCTATTGTAGGATTTAAGATATTGGTGAAGTTATATCGATAGTATGAAGAGGCCTGAATATTGGATATTGTGTATGTAGAGCATTGTTCATAGTCCACCATAGTTTTGTCCCTTAGGTAGTGCTCCTCTGCCAGTGTAGTAATATCCCTTTGCCCGGTAGGGGGCAAACCTATGGTGGTAAATGCGGTAAATATCAAACAGATGAAAGCCATAGCTGCTTGATGCTTCCTGTTAAAGACTTTAGCTCAGTTGCATTTGAGCCTTTCCTTGGTCTGCTTTTCTGTTTCCCTTCGTCACGTAGTTCGCTGAGTTCCTCGTGGCAACAAAAAGTATCCTTGGGATTAGTACTCAGACTTATGCGGGCAAGATAAAAAACAGACTCTAAAAGTGTATTGCAAATATGACAAATGAAGCTCTGCAGTCTAAAGTAATCACGGCTCTGCGTCTTCCTCTCATCGTTTGCGTGGTGTTAATTCATGTCTCGTTGATGGATTTGGCGCATGCCCGGGAGGCTTATCCCCTGTTTTTCTGTGTGAACTATCTGACTGTCGAAGTGATTGCGCGGACAGCCGTTCCTTTATTCTTTTTCATTTCCGGTTTTTTGTTCTTTTATAAAACCGAAAGTTTTTCACTGTCGATATACAAGCAAAAATTGAGGAAACGGTTTCGGACGCTTGCTATACCTTATGTGTCGTGGAATGCGATAGTGATATTGTTGTACATCGTTCTGCAGACATTCTTGCCGGGCCTGACCTCGGGGGAAAATAAGCCGATGGCGGATTTCAGTGCGCTCGATTATTTGGCGGCATTTTGGGATATGAAAATGGTCGATGCCGATTGGTCCAGCTATCACATGCCTATAAATTATCCCTTGTGGTTCATACGCGACCTGATGGTGGTCGTGTTGTTTTCTCCGCTTGTCTATTGGTTGGTGAAACGGTTGCGGGGGTATGCTTTGGCCGGATTGGCCTTTTTGTGGATGATGGCTTGGGGCATGCCTGTTACAGGATTTAGTACAACGGCATTCTTCTTTTTTGCTTTTGGTGCTTATTTCAGCGTGAATAAGAAATTATTCGTAAGAATTACTCCCCCCCCCCCATTTGCGCGTAATTGTTATTGTGTATGCGGTAGGGGCTTTGATTGAGTTGATGTTCTTTGGAGAGGAGTGGATGCCCTATTTTCATAATGCCAATGTCTTGGTAGGTATGGGGTGTATCATCGGGCTTGTGTCACAACTTGTCCGGCGAGAGTCTTGGCAACCTAATATGTTTCTGGCAGAAAGTAGTTTTTTCATTTTTGCCTTCCATGCATTGCCACAGGCTTTTCTTAAAAAGATACTTGTTATGGCATTTCAACCGCATACGGATGCTGCTTTCATAGCGCTCTATATTTTGTGTCCCGTTGTTACAGTCTTGGTGGGATTGGCGTTTTATGCAGTGTTGCGGCGTTATTTTCCGTGGCTGACAGCTATGCTCACAGGCGGGCGATAGAGAGAAAGTCGATTTTTCGTTTACGTTGTGTAGGAAGATGAAACATGACACAGGAATCTCTGCAATCTAAGGTAATAACGCACCTGCGTTTCCCTCTCATAGTCTGCGTGGTATTCATCCACGTTATCTTTATGAGCTATGCAGACGCCCGACAGAATTATCCTTTGTTTTTCTGCGTGGATTATTGGGTTTCTGAAGTCTTGGCACGTACGGCGGTTCCGTTGTTCTTCTTTATTTCGGGTTTCTTGTTCTTTTATAGGGTAGAAAACTTTTCGTTGCGGGTGTATGGGCAAAAAGTAAGGAAACGCTTTCGGACACTTGCTGTGCCTTATTTGTTGTGGAATGTTTATGCGCTCTTGATATACTTTGTCCTTCAAACGTGTTTTGGAGGGATGGCTTTCAAGGGCAATGTGTCGGTGGCCGATTTCCGGTTCTCGGACTTCCTTGGTGCCTTTTGGGATATGCGGCTGGCTGTACCCGGTTGGACCGATCACACCCCCGTAAACTACCCTCTGTGGTTCATACGCGATTTGATGATGATCGTAATCTTCTCTCCACTCATCTATGGGCTGGTGAAGTTTTTGCGTGTATATGCTTTGGCAGGGCTGGCTCTTCTATGGATTTTGGGATGGGACTTCTCGATGCCTGGATTTAGTATCGTTGCTTTGTTTTTCTTTGCATTCGGCACTTATTTCAGTGTGCATAAGAAGCAATTTGTAAGTATTCCCCCCCCCGTTTTGTTCGCTTCTGTTATTCTGTATCTGGTAGGAGGACTGGTGGAGGTAATATATTACGGTGAAGATTGGATGGCTTATTTCCATAATGTGAATATTTTAATAGGGATGGTGGCCGTTGTCGGGTTGGTTGTGAGAATTGTCGGGAAAGGCATTGTGCAGCCGAAAGTGCTGGCCGAGAGCAGTTTCTTTGTTTATGCTTGCCATGCCATCCCTTTGGGGCTTTTGAAGGTGGTGTCTTTCAAGTTGGTCAATCCACAATCGGATTGGGCATTCATTCTACTTTATTTCTTTTGTCCTGTTGTTACAATCTTGGCGGGATTGGCACTTTATGCCTTGTCGCGGCGTTATTTCCCACGGTTGACAGCTATGCTCACAGGCGGGCGATAGAGAGAAAGTCGATTTTTCGTTTGTTTCCTGTTGCAGCACAGGAAGAAAAACCTTACCTTTGCTCCAGAAGAAAAGCAATGACAATGAGCGACAACCTGATACGTTTTGACTGGGCGATGAAGCGTCTGCTT
>CALUJK010000131.1 GCA_944320945.1 uncultured Bacteroides sp.
TTTACAGAGGGAAAAATAGATTTTCAAGTATTAAAGCAACTATTAGGGGAGCATATAGAAAACGATAAGGAAAGATACTCTTTCACTTGGAAAGGAAAGACACAAGCAAGACAGATAGCTCAAGATAAAAGTACAGGAACATTACGTCCAGACAGAGATAATTCAAAAGATTGGGAAAATACAGAAAATCTTTATATAGAAGGGGATAACTTAGAAGTATTAAAACTTCTACAAAAATCTTACCACGGAAAAATAAAGATGATATATATAGACCCACCATACAATACTGGAAAAGATTTTGTTTATAAAGATAATTTTAGAGACAATATAGATAATTATCTAACTATAACAGGACAAAAGTCTGAAAATAGTGCGGGGGGGGGTACAAATTAACTACTAATTCAGAATCAAATGGAAGATATCATTCTGATTGGTTAAGTATGATGTATCCTAGGTTAAAGTTAGCAAGAAATCTATTAACAGATGATGGAGTAATATTTATTTCAATAGGAGATGAAGAAGTTGACAATTTAAGAAAAATTGCTGATGAAATTTTTGGTAGAGAAAACTTTAGGAATCAAATTATTGTTAGAAGAGGAGCAAAATCAGTTCAAGCACAATTTGAAACATGGGATAAATTAGGAAAAGATTTTGAATATATTTTATTTTATACCAAAAATATGAATTATCGTTTTCCACAACAAAATAAAAAATTAGATATTGTTAAAGCAGGAAGTTGGAATAGTCATTGGCGTGGAACAGACCGTCCTACCATGAGATATCCTTTATTTGGAATAACCCCCAAAAGTGGACAATGGAGATGGAGTCAAGAAAGAAGTGAACAAGCTATAAAGAATTATGATAAATTAAAAATAATATTAAATAAAGAAATACCCTCAGATTTAGAAATTGAGAAATGGTTAAAAAACCAAATAGAATCAGTTGATTTATTAAGAATTTCAACTACTGGAAAGCCAGAACATTATATTCCTGCTACTGATACAACACTTCTAAATAGCTCATGGATGGATTTACTAATAGGAGCTTCTTCTGAAATATTTTCTTTATTTCAAAGTAAAGTTTTTGATACTTCCAAATTAACACAGGTTATTATAAGAATGCTTAATTTTATAGAAAAAGATTCTATTATCCTAGATTTCTTCTCTGGGTCAGCTACAACAGCTCATGCAGTTATGCAACTTAATGCTGAAGATGGAGGAAATAGAAAATATATAATGGTACAATTACCAGAGATTTGTGATGAAAAATCAGAAGCTTACAAAGCTGGGTACAAAAATATTTGTGAGATAGGAAAGGAGAGAATAAGAAGAGCTGGAGAGAAGATAAAAGCTGATGAAACTTTACCAGCAGAGAATAGAGAAAAATTAGACACTGATTTTAAGGTAATAACATTATAGGAGGTAGTATGGGAATAAAGATTTGGAGAAAAGATCTAAGAATACGATAGTATATTCGATGATTAAAACATTAAAATTTTGACTTATATGTGTCTTACAGTCGCTAAAAACGATTTTGTAAGACACAGTCGATAGATTTATCAAGTAGACGTATAAAAACTGTTTTAGAGAATTATAGGAGGTAATATGAAGCTAAGATGGAGTAAAGAGATAGAAGATGAAAAAGAAAGATTGGTAGATTTAGTTAATACAATATTTCCATTCTACATAAGATATTGTAGAGATAGGGGATATAATCTTACATCTGTTGAGTGGAATCGTAATATAAAACCAATCTTAGATAGTGGATATTTGAAGAGTGAAACAGTTAGATTTTGTGAATTAGAGTTAGAAAGAATAAAAGAGGAATTGGAGGAGAAAGATGAAGTTTAATAGGAAAAGAAAAATAGTAAAAAGAGAAGATATAATAAATCAATTCAACAAAATGTATCCATATGAACTTATAATTGAATATATGGACGGAAAAGAGGTAGAATGGATAGATTTTTGGTTTGAAGGGAACTTTGACGTAACTAAAGAAGATGTAAAACAAATATTAGAGGACAACATTAGAGATACATTCTATAATATTAAAGTGAAAGGGGATAAAATTTATCTTAAAGGGAAATATTTTAATGTTGAAAAAGTAATAACTGTAGTTAAACATATTTTTAAGAGGAGGGGAAGATGAAATTCAAAGAGTTTAGAGTAATAGATGGAGTTGTAAGACCAATATACATAGAACTTAAAACAGGAAAAGAGAAATACCTTGTTTCAAGGATTAGAAAGATTAAAGATAAGACCACGAAAGAAGAAATAGAAGTCTTAATTGGGATGGACTGGCATTACACAGGTGTAATGACTTCACAAGAATACAATATGAATTGGTTGGAGAAGAGATTGTTTGAGGCAGAGAGAAAGTTAGCTATAATTGAGAAAGTTTTAGGAAAAGATAAATTTGAAAAAATTATTGACACAAAATAAATAATGTGGTAAAATAAATTATAATACAAATCAAGGAGGAATAAAATGAATACAAAACAACAAATAATATCAGTAGTAGCAGGAATAGGTGCTTTAGCAGTTTTAGGATTAGCTTTAGGTACTTCATACACAGTTAAAACAGGAGAGGTAGCGATAGTTTCTAAGTTTGGTAAGATCGTAGATGTTAAAGGTGATGGTTTGCATTTCAAGACACCAATAATAATGTCTAAAGATATAATGGTAGTTAGAAACACAACTTATGATTTCTCAAAAGTAGAGGTATCAACTAAAGACATGCAGACAATATCACTAGACTTAAAGATGCAAGTAGAGATTACTGACCCAGAGTTAGTTTATAGAAACTTTAGAAATAATTATGTGCAAGCTTACGTAACACCAGTTGCTTATGAAAGCATCCAGTCTGTAATAGCTCAGTATAACATTCAAGACTTTGTCTCTAAAAGACAGGAAGTTTCAAATAGAATGTTAGAGTCTATGAAAAACAAATTTAAAGAGAACGGATTTAATATCAGAAGTATCAATATAGTAAATCACGATTTCTCAGATGCTTATGAGAAAGCTATTGAAAGAACTAAAATAGCTGAACAAGACAAAATTACAGCAGAGAAAGAATATGAAAAACAGTTAGAGATTGCAAGAAAGAAAAAAGAAATAGCATTAGCTCTTAAAGAAGAAAAAGAGATAGTAATCAAGACTATGGAAATGGAGGCGAATACTCTTAATGACAAGGTTTTAAAGAAAATGTTCATCGAGAAATGGGATGGCAAGCTACCGACAACAATGAGTGATGATGTGTTGAAGATGTTGAAATAGGGAGAGTGATTCTCCCTCAATAAAATAAAATGGAGGAATAGAAAAATGAGGACAAAGAAAATTTTTAGCGATAAGATAGCGAAGTACCTAGTGAGTAAAGGACATGTATGTGTAGGTTTGGGAGAGGGTAAGCATGGAGATAGATGCTATTTATTCAAAGAAACTAGGGGATTAGTAAATGACTTCAATGAAAGAGCTGAAGAAATTAAAAAAGAATGTAGCAGATATTAGTGATGCTTACATCTTAGCTGAAACTAGACTAGAACAAATTCATAGAGATTATTCTAGGTTATTAAAAAGAGTACATTGTAAATATGAATTGTATGAGAGAAAACTTTGTGACTTAATCGAGCTAGAACAATATGTTGAAGAAAAACTTAGATTAGATGAATTGTTCAAGATGAGTGAAAAGCTAAGAGTAGCAAAAGAAAATTGCAAGATAAAGATGAATAAGTATAAACAGGAGATGTTATGAAGAGATGGTTAATTTTACTATCTCTCATCTCAACTCTAACATACTCTCAAATATACAAAAGTGAAGTATTGGATATATCTACAAATGAGAATCTCATTATAGGTAAAACTAATAGATTAAACTTCCATATGTCTATAGTTGTAGATGGGGACAATGCTAGTTATGATGATTATGTGAAATTAAATGTAGAAGATACAGACTTTATAAAAGTAGTTAATTTACACATTAAGAATAACAAATATAGAAGTACATCAGATGGTATAAGTTTTGTGGACAGAAATAATAGGCTTAATGAAAAAATAGAGCTATCTGTTAGTGGAACATTTATATTTAACTGGAATAAGAATAAGAGGAGTATAAATAGGATAGAGGGTATAAAGATAGGATATGTCAACAATGAACAGAATCCTTTAGTTTTATCTTTACCTATATTATACTTAAATCCAATATCAAATGTTAAGGTTGAGGTAATAGAAGATATGGATTTAGGGACTGTATTTGCAGGAGAAAAACTATCAACTAAACAAGGAACACCTGCAAAAATAAGAATAGAGGGTGTTAGGGATAAGTCTGTAAAAATAACTATTCCAAGTAATATAATGATAACCAATTCTAAGAATGAGAGTTTGGATGTAAAGTTGAGTTTGAGAGATAATGGGAAATCTGAAATAATAAAAGAATTTAACACGGACAATGGAAAACCTAAAGATAATTCCACAATAGTCTTAGACGATATTCTCATTGATGGGGAGAGTCAAACTAATAAGACGAGCAATGGTTTGTATGAGGGAAGTTTCGTTGTTAGGGTAGAATATATATCTGATTAGGGTGGTGGTGTAATATATGATTGTGGTCTGAAGTAACTTATAACCGAAAATAAAAAATTAAAATAAAAAGGAGATGATAAAATGATTAAAAAATTAATATTACTATGTGTTATGTCGACGTGTGCATTAGCAAATGCAATAGAGGCGACAGGAAACCTACAAATCAAAGCTGAGGTTGTAAAACCTTTAACATTAACAACAGAGCCGTTAGACTTTGGAATAGTTGCTCAAGGTGGAACTAAAACTGCTTCTCAAAGTGGATCTATAAAAGTAGAAGGTCAAGCAGGAAGAACTGTTAATTTATCTTTTGTGTCAAATGGTGCAGACAACAATTTATTTGCGAATGATATTTCATTAACACATGTGGATGATGAAAATCAAACTATACTATATAAACCTAATGTTACGCTAGATGGTAGCAAATTAAATAGTTCTACGATATCTCTTAATGACGGAAGTGCTGAGTTAAAAGTAAATGGAACTGTAACAGTAGCATCTGATGCCTCATTAGGTAAATATAACACAGACGTAGTAGTAAGAGTAGCATATAACTAAGGAGTTGATGGATAGAATGAAAAAGATATTATTAGGTTTACTTATATTATGTGGTGTTGCTTATTCAGACACTACTATGGAAGTTGTAGCAAAAGTAGTGGGGAGTGCTTTAGAGGTTGAAGCTACACCTGTAAACTTTGGAGAAATAGCTATAGATGCTAGAAAAGATGCACCTGCAAGTGAAGGGAAAATTTCTGTTTCAGGTGATCCCGGAAGAGTAGTACAAGTTCAAATATTTGATACTTATGGTGGATTAGCTGGAAACGGAGGATCAACTGTAAAATTAACTAACCCAAATACAGACTCATGGAGAGCATTAGAATATACTCCTAAGTTTACTGTAAATGGAATTCAAATGTCAGCTCAAGAGTT
>CALUJK010000132.1 GCA_944320945.1 uncultured Bacteroides sp.
ATACTTATTTGACGCCTGTCACTTCTGTGGGACCGGGCTCGTATGCACTGTGGCAAAACATCATTAACAGTTGGCAACTGTGGAAAAAACGAAAGAAAGATGAATCTCAAAAATAATCATCATGTCACCGATTAATTTGATAGATAAATATTATCCTGAAGCGAATGAGTTGAAAATTACGTTAGTGAGTCATAGCATTTCTGTAGCCGCTAAAGCTTTGCAGATTGCAGACCGCCATCCGGAGTTGTCTCTGGACAAAATGTTCATTTACGAAGCGGCCATGCTGCATGACATCGGTATTTTCTTGACCAATGCTCCTGATATTCATTGCTTAGGAGACAAACCTTACATCTGCCACGGCTATTTGGGGGCGGAACTGGTGCGTGCCGATGGATTTCCTCGCCATGCGTTGGTGTGCGAACGCCATACGGGGGCAGGTCTGTCTCTGGAAGCGATAGTATCACAGAACCTGCCTGTTCCTCATCAGGAGATGGTGCCTGTCAGTATGGAAGAACAGGTCATCTGCTTTGCTGACAAATTCTTTTCTAAGACTCACTTGGCGAAAGAAAAGAGTGTGGAGAAGGCCAGAAAAAGTCTGGAAAAATATGGTGAAGAAGGAGTGAAACGGTTTGATCGTTGGTGTGAACTCTTCATGTAAGCACCTAAATTTCTTTAAAAAGGTAAGATTTATCATACAAATATGTACTTTTGTCCCCTCAACGCGTAAACTGATAGATAACGTCTTTTGAAACCGAAAGTATTCATATCATCATTTATACTATTGTTCATCTTCCTTATCATTTCCGGCGAAGCTTTGTCGCAGCGGCGGAGAGGTAGAATAACACCACCTGCCAGCCGGACGGCCGATACACTGAGTGGAACGGATTCCCTGTCGAGAGAAGGACGCTTGGCCGGTGACACCTTGGCCCTTGATACTGTGCCGGAAAAAAAGAAAGATGCGCTGGAATATCCCGTTACATACGAAGCTACAGACTCCATCGTCTTTACCCAGATAGGATATGCCCATTTGTATGGTGAAGGAAAGGTTGTCTATCAACAGCCCAAACAGATAGAGTTGACGGCCGATGTCATCACCATGAACATCGATAGCAGCACGGTGTATGCTCATGGTGTGGAAGACTCTTTGGGCGTGATACAAGGTACGCCTGTGTTTAAAGACGGTGAAACACCGTATGAGACAAAGACCATCCGTTACAACTTTAAGTCCAAACGAGGCATTATCAGTAATGTAGTCAGCCAGCAGGGCGAAGGCTATGTCACCGGTCACAATGCCAAAAAGGGAACCAACGACGAACTGTATATGAAGAACGGCCGCTATACCACGTGCGACCATCACGAGCATCCCCACTTCTACATGCAGATGACCTATGCCAAAGTCCGCCCCAAAAAAAATGTGGTGACGGGACCGGCCTATCTGGTGGTGGAAGACGTGCCTTTACCGCTTGCGTTGCCCTTTTTCTTCTTTCCCTTCTCCAGCAGTTACCAGTCGGGATTTATCATGCCTACCTACATGGATGACTCCAGTCGCGGATTCGGTTTGACGGATGGAGGATATTATTTTGCCATTAGCGACAAGATGGATTTGGCTGTTCGGGGTGATATTTTCACTAGAGGGTCGTGGCGACTTAATGCAGAAAGTAATTATGTGAAGCGTTATAAATATAACGGTTATTTCGATCTGAGTTATCAGGTGACTAAGACAGGTGATAAGGGGTTACCTGATTACTCGGTGGCGAAAGACTTTAAAATCGTCTGGCGACATACACAAGACTCCAAGGCAAATCCGAACTCAACTTTCTCGGCAAGCGTCAACTTCTCAAGTAGTAGCTACGAGCGTACAAATGTGGGTAACCTGTATAACGCTCAGACTATGTCACAGAATACGAAAACATCCAGTGTTAGCTATTCTCGAAGTTTTTTTGACAGAAAGCTGAATATTTCTGCCACGACCAATATCAATCAGACGATGAAGGATTCTTCTATCTCCGTGACGTTGCCTGACTTGAATATTTCGTTGAGTACCATTTATCCTTTCCGCCGAAAGCATGCCGTAGGCGATGAGCGTTGGTATGAGAAGATTTCAGTGCGATACACCGGTCGTTTCTCTAATAGTATTCGTACCAAAGATAACCTGCTTTTTAAATCGAATCTGATAAAAGACTGGGAGAACGGTGCACAGCATACTATCCCTGTGTCGGCCACATTTACATTGTTCAAGTATTTCAATCTGACTCCGAACTTTGAGTATAGAGAGCGCTGGTATACGAAGAAAATTATGAGAGATTGGGATCCGGCTTCCAATGAAGTAGTCAATACGGATACTGTGTATGGCTTTCACCGAGTATATGATTATAATGCTAGTCTTGGTCTGAATACGAAGATATACGGTATGTACAAGCCGTTGCTGTTTCCTAAAAGGGATATACAAATCCGTCATGTGATTACTCCTTCTGTTTCTGTTAGTTGGGCACCAGACTTCGGCGCATCCCGTTTTGGTTATTATGATACCTACACTCAAATTATGAACGACGGCACGCAGAAAGAAGTCGTTTATTCTCCTTATAGTGACGGCATGTTTGGAGTGCCAAGTCGAGGAGAGACCGGGAGTGTTAGCTTCAGCATCTCCAATAACTTAGAGATGAAGTATAAAACCAAGAATGATTCGATAAAAAAAATTAGTTTGATTGATGATTTGTCCGCCAGTATCTCCTATAATATGGCGGCCAAGGAAAAACCATGGGGTAATCTTAGTTTGAATCTTCGCATGAAGTTGACGAAGAACTATACGCTTAGCATGAACTCCACTTTTGCTACCTACGCCTATACTTTCGATGAGAACGGAAACGTGGTGGAAGGTAACCGTACCGAGTGGTCTTACGGACGTTTCGGCCGTTGGTCGGGTTATAGTACTTCATTTAACTATACCTTGAACAATGAAACGTGGAAGAAGCTGAAAGCATTCTTCACCGGCGAAAAAACGGATGAAGAAGCAGAAGCGGCCGCAACCGATGAAGAAGGTTTGGAGGGTGACTCTGAAGTCTCTACCGATGGTACTCCTAAGAAGAAAGTGGAGCAGGCACAGGTCGATGAAGACGGTTATCAGGTAGTCAAAATCCCTTGGTCCGTTACCTTAAGTACCGGTTTCAATGTAGCAGAAGACCGAACCAAGCCTATCAACAGACATAAGATGCGTTATCCATACCGCTTCAGTCTGAATGCTTTGAATATTAACGGCAATGTCAAGTTGACTAACCGCTGGTCTGTCAATTTCAGTTCGGGTTATGACTTTAGTGCCAAGGAAATTGTCAATACGGTTTTCAATCTTACCCGCGACTTGCACTGTTTCACCATGTCCGCCAGTATCGCACCATTCGGGCGGTGGAAATACTACAATTTTAAGATTAATGCTAATGCCAGTATTCTGCAAGATTTGAAATGGGATAAGCGTAGCCAAACCTCTAGCAACATCCGCTGGTATTAAAATACCACGGATGTACACTGTTTTATTTTTGCGAGGATTCCTTTTTATTACCAGATGATTTCCTTTTCTCCGTGTTCTTTCAGATAAGCATTGGTCTTGCTGAAGTGTTTGTTCCCGAAAAAGCCGTTGTAG
>CALUJK010000133.1 GCA_944320945.1 uncultured Bacteroides sp.
CGCAGGAACTGACGAGGCAGACTTTTGACTTCTTGTTACTCATTATCCTATTCATGGTATTACTCTCCACATATTTTAATAATCTCCTGTGCTATATGCTCGTATGTATTCTCTTTCCCTGCAAAAGGGATTTTCTTACTTATATCTATATGATAATCACTGGAGCATACATCTTCTATACTTTCGACTCTTGGAAAGCATTCCTGGAAAATTGGGTCGTTTTTTACTGTAGGATAGTCCAATATGATAGTAGGCTTTTCAAAATAAAGTGCATACAGCAATGCTGTGCTATAATGTCCTATGATAAGAGATTTATCAGTAAAGCAAGAATAGTTGTTAGGTGATTGTATAATAGTAATTTGAGTATCTGCAAATCGTTTTTTGTATGCGGATAAGTTCTCTCGTGGATGTAAAAGGACTATTAATCGTTTGTATTTGTTTAATAGCTGTTTTTCTAAATCCAACAAATACTCCCTTTCTTGCTCATAGGTAATCGTAGCATATCCGTCCAAAATAAAAGGTTGATGCACGTACAGTGCTTCCCCATTCATTGTTAATTCGACTGAGGCCGCTTCTTTGTCTTTTTCGCTTGAAAATATGGGATAGCCTACCAACGAAGTATTGTTTTCGTCCAAAGAAAAGATACTGGATAACAATTTATATTCACGCTGACTATAGATGAAATAATGGTCAAACGGAGACAATTTGAATTCATTTTTAAAATAGACATGTTGTAACACTCGCCATTCCTGTGATTTTTTGCCTGTGCTGTATAGCAGTCCTACATATTTCCGCCAAAAATTCAACTGACGAATGATTGTATCCCTTATGTTTCTTTTCGCTTTTTGAATTTTAAAATGAAGCGTGTTTTGTGAAAAAAATCCATGTTCCAAATATACGCTTTTAATACCTTCTAAAGCACATATCCTTTGAAACAACAATTCAAACAAAGATCTGAAATTAAGACTTATCCATAAATCGATTCTTTCATCTTTTATAATATCTATTATTTCAGAATAAGAACAAAAACTGACATCATAGCACTTAATTCCTTCAATGGCAGGTAGCTTTTGTTTTTGTAAGCTTGCTATATGAAAAATTACAATCTCACAATCTGTCCAATAAGGCATTAATTTTTTTATCCAATTAGATATAAAGGCTAAATTGTATACTGTAAAAGCAATTTTCATAGCAGACTGTTTATAAATTCCCTTACACACCCATCTCCGCCTTTCTTTGTCATTACACGAATGCCCGCAATCGTTTTCACTTCCTCGCAAGCATCAGCAGGACAAGCCTTAATGACTACAGCGTCAAGCAATTCTACACAATTTACATCATCGCCGATATAGGCCACTTCATCCAAGGTGATGCCAAGCCGTTCGCATATTTCTTTAGCCACAGCCAGCTTTCCACCATCTCGTTTCCCTTGATACAGAAAATCCACTTTCAGTTTCTTAGCACGGCTTGCCACTATTTTGGTATCTTCCGAAGTAATGATGCCTGTCTTTATTCCGGCTTCGCGAAGCAACTGGAAGCCCATGCCGTCACGGGTGTTGAACTTCTTCAGCTCATCTCCGTTTTCTGAATAATACATGCCTCCATCTGTCAGCGTACCATCTACATCGCACAAGAAAAGCTTGATGGCTTTCTTCTGTTCTTGTCTTTTTGACAGTACATGCTTACGCATCAGGTTTTCTAATACAATCCAGTCGTCTGGCTCGTCTATCTCTGTCGCAGTATATTCGGGCATCTCGTAAATGCCGATATGTCCGCTAAGGCGGTTACCCGATTCAAGAATATTCCCTACCTTATTTATATAGAAGGCTCCGTTCTCCATCAACATTCCTGAGAAGTTCTGCCTACGTGGACGATTCTTGTAATCGTAATTCATACTTGTACCGTCTTCATTCCAAAAGAAACGGTAATTACGTACACAAGTCAAAATAGAATCATATTCCCCTTTGCCATACATAGTAAGTGCTTCCGTAAAGTGAACTGTTTCAGTCAATGGGGAGGTAGCTTGCACCAGCATAAAGATATCATCACTCGGAAGTTGTGCGTAGTGGATATACTCTAACATTACGCTTTCCGTGCTTGCCGTGTCACAAGCGTTCTCTGCGGAACGTCGGTAGACCTTTGTCTTCTTGTAAGGCTGGGATGTTACCGTTTCCTCTATCTTGTCCGAATCAGTGGCTACTATTATTTCATCCACTTCAGGGCAATTCTCCAATGCTTCAATATTCCAGCAAACTAACGGCTTGCCGCAAAACGGTTTGATATTTTTAAGGGGGATAGACTTGCTACCACCCCTTACAGGTATAAATGCTATTATCATTTAAGATGAATTCGTTTGTAGATTAATACAGGAACAATACTTAATGAGATTGTCAATGCAATGAATGTGAGCGACCCAGCAGTTTCACCCAAGTGGCTTAAGAACACCTTCCGTGGCAGACAAAACACCACCATTTGGCAAAGAAATATCTCGTAAGAATATTTGCCCAACAGTTCTACAAAATGTTTAAGTCTAGTAGAGAACACGTTGTAAACCCACCAAAGGAGGATAGGTAAGGCGAAAGCCACCCAAAAATAGGTTATCCAGCGATACGACTTCCATGCATTCTCAATGAAGAACGGATACCAATCAATGCCTGAATATGAAAATATGGCCATGGAAACAGCACTGAGCAATGCCAGGCACAACCTCGTACTATTCATACGTAATCCGTTCTTACACCACAAAATACCCAAATAGATAAGAAAGAGGTATCGAAAACACGCAAGTCGCCAAAATTCCTCAGAGACGTGCAGAAGGTTACAGACCAATTCTGCGACAATGCAAAAAGTTAAAATCACCCCTCCAATTTTAACATTTGAAAGTTTTGATAACCACTTGGCTAAAAGGGAAAGCAGTATGGCAAACTGGATGTAAATCCAAGGATAATACGAACCTGCGCCATACCCACCCTTGCTTAAAACCTTAACCGCCATTTCCTGAAATGTTTCAGAATGATAATGGGTAATGGCATAGACTGAAATGATGAACAGCTGAACTCCAAAAAAAGGCGCAGTATCCGTTTCCATACCTTCTGAATATTGAAAGGTTTGGCATTTTCCATTCCATTTTTGTAATAATGATACACTTGAATGAGCAGAAACAAAGGGACACATTGCCCTATTGTGTACACTCCTCCTGGTATGTGGGGAATGGCATGCACCAATACCACAGAAAGTATGCAAAACCCTTTCATAAAATCAATAAAAGGGTCATAGCCATCTTTTGCCAATTGTATGTCTGGTAGTTTATTTAATGTTACCATTTCACTTGATGTTTTTTCAGCTTATCTCTTTGTACTTTCTCGATGTCAAGGATATCCTCTTTTTTGTATGCCAAGGCCTTTGCCACGGCACGGCAGTCACGAGCTAACTTGCGCACACCATCGGGTTCCAAGGATGCAGCATGGTCTGTCCCTTTCCAAGTACGGTCAAGGGTATAGTGCCGTTCTACCCATTCCGCACCAAGAGCTACGGCAGCACTATCTACGGCTATACCCAAATGATGTCCGGAAAAACCGATGGCTTTCACTCTGTCTGCATACAGTTCACGCAAACGGGTGATTTCAAGCAGACAAATGTCTTCAAAAGGCACAGGATAACCAGATGTACAATCATAAATAACCAAATCCTTGTTACGACTTTTGGATTCGAAGAACTGGATAATCTGTTCTTCTTCATCACGGGTAGTCATGCCAAAAGACAAATGGATTTCACCGCCGAAATTATCGCACAGATATTCCAACAAGCCTTTGTTCAAGTTACAAGCAGAAGGAATTTTTATCAGGTTCGGATGCAGGGTACAGATTTCCTTGGCCGAAGTGATGTCCCAAACGGATGTAGAATATTCCACACCGAACTCATTACACCATTCCTGCAACTGGCGGTGCTGGTCAAGATTGAACTCCAAGAATTCCCGGTGCTCGCCGTATGTCTTACCGTATGAATTTTCCGGATGAGGATGCGGAGCATTGTACTCTTCAGGAGTCAACAGTTCTTTATTGCAACGTTTCTGAAACTTAACTACATCCACTTTACAATAAGTGGCGGCAGTCATAATCATCTCTTTAGCGATTGCCATATCACCTTTGTGATTGCAACCGATTTCCGCAATAATTTTGGGAGCTTTCATTTCAATGAAATTTTTTTAAAGATTTAAGTGTTTCGTATTTTTCTTTATCTCTATATTTTATAATTTTTCCTCCTGCATATATAGCTAAGGGAGGAACATCTTTTGTCACTATGCTTCCCGCACCAATGATAGCACCTTCACCTATGTGTACATTACCAATGATAAGCACGCGACTTCCAATCCACACATTGTCATCAATAACCACATTCTTTATTATATAGGTACTATCGTATGGCAGTTCATTACCGTTGTAATTATGGCTTTGTGCTAATATTAATACTTCTTCTCCGCTATGGAAATTATTGTGTATCAATATGTTACCACCCCCAGTTTTCATGCCATTAAAATGACAATTATCTCCGACACTTACGTTCCCTGCGAATCGGCAATAATGATTGACCGTCAAGCTTCTACCGTATTGTTTTAATTGCCGTTTGGCAAGAAATGTAAAAAACATAGTCCTACATTTCTTTAAAAAACTTTTTATCATGTTCTGTATGGATTTTAATTTTGCTTGTAAAGCATTTTATTTGCAATCATTTTAGTAAGAATCTCATCCATGAAAGGTGTTAAGTCTGCGTATAATATGCCGCATTCTATATCCTCAAAGACAAATGACAATTGGCCATTTTGATAATTCAAACTACAATAGCCATATACTTTTCGGTTAAATGGGGTCAACAGGCCTACTTTAGTCCAATGTGTAAAATCTGAGGATACTTGCAGCATCAGATTCTTCCGCTCTTTTCCTGCGGTATGCGGATTGCAAAATAATCCGAAACGGTGTTTGCCGTATTGACAAGCTATAAAAGAAGCGTTGCAAATCGGCTCAATTAACAGTTTGTCCGATTCATGTAATTTCCATTCTTTAATCTGCCAGTCTTTTCTGTCGCTTTTTGAAAGAGTTGCAGGTATAAAGACACGCCGTCCCGGATTGGGACTTTCCCACTGAACTTCAGTGCCTCCACGTGCATTGATCATAATTTGATTGGGAGCATATTCTGCTATAGTCGTTTCGTTGGCAATGATTGTATCTGGCGTTACAGCTGTTACTTTCCATGTCTTTCCGAAGTCAGCCGAGTACACCACAGCATTCGCATTTTTTAAAATACCCTTTCCTGATCCGTTCATCAAGATATAGGGTGCTGCCAATATGCCGTTTTCAAGCTGAATGCCTGTTGTGGGTGAGGCGTAGAACTTTTCCCAACCTTGTGGCATTTCGATGTTCATCGGCATAAAATCACTCCATGTCTGTCCATCATCAGTAGAGATTGAATAGTTCAAACCATGAAGAAAGAAAATACAGTCGTGCTGTTTATCGTAAATCATACTCAGATTTACGCCTTTACAAATCTGCCGCTTTTCAAAGGTTTTACCTCCGTCCACACTTCGGGCAATCACAACTGAATACTCCTTTGCACATTCATGTTTGAGAATAGAGTTACAGACAACCAATATGGTTCCATGTTTAGTCTTGAGATGGATAGGGATTCTAAAAACTTGGCACTCATTCCTATTTTTATCTGTTGCACTGATTCCCATTTTGCTACAAATAGAATCACCAGGTACAAATACGGGAAAGAAATTGGGTACCAATCCTGAATAAAGACTTGAGCTTAATCTCTGCGTGTTTTCATGGCATTCAATCAATAAGGCATGGTCTGTTACAACTGTTGAAGAGTACAACCTTGCCCCATACTTCAATCCTGGTAAATCAGTTCTTCTACTTAACCTGACAAACGAAGTTGCATCGGGCATTTTCACTTTAATCCTCCCTCCCTCTTCAGTGTTTATTCCCGAAATAAAGCGTTTCTCATTGTCATAAAAAGCCACTCCTCCACCTTTACTGGGAGGCAAATTACATTCTATGATGTCACAATCAGCAACGCTTATAAAATCAGTAGACGAGTAATTAGCAGGATTACTATGTAATTTGCCATCTGTGACAAGGACATGACCATGGATGACATACTCACTTTCCGTTACAATTTTATGGGAGTATAGTTGGCTTATGCTTATTGTTTTGTCTGATGTGTTTTTTTGTCCATGTATGAAAGGGGCAATGACCCAAGGCAAGGTTAAAATAAGCAAATAGCTGATTGTTCTGTTTTCAGGCATATTGATTATTCTTCAATCGCTTCATGTAAAGCATGAATGTATCCCTTTCCAAATTCAATGTCAGGTTCCATATAGTTTCCTTCTCCCCATTCGTTCCACGACATCAAGAAAAGAATTTTATGCTCCATCGGTTTATCCTTAATCATATCAAGGGCAATCTCTACTTCCTGCTTAAAGAATTCCGGCTTGTTGTGATACCATACAATCGCATTTTTACCATTTCGGGGAGTACGATCCCAATTCGGTATAATAGTAGGATATACATTATTCCACTTGTCTTCTTCCGCAAAAAGCAATTTACTGACTTTTTCAAAATCATACTTGATAACGCCCTGCCATTTAAAGAATCTCTTAAGACCTTTCTTGAGGTAATACTTTAGCATGGAGTCATAACGGATGTGTGCCAGATTCATTCCGCGTGAATTGATGCCGTCATAACCAGCATCAAGCACACGCTGGAATAAAACCTTTGTCGTATTCTTTCCATCATACATCATTTTTTTCCCGCTATTAGATCCACTATTAGAAAAGAATCCCAAACTTGATTCTACTCCTACGAAATGAAAACCTTTTAATCCTTCCTTTACAGCCAACTCATTCCATAACTTTATGAATTCTTTGCTGTTAGGTATGTCAAGGGGACGGAAAACGACAAACAGAAGCTTGCCGTCTACTGTTTTTTTTCGGTGGTCTGGCGACCCCCGAGGTCTGCCCTATTTCTCCACTCGACGCTCTTCCATTCCAGGATAGGTTTGTTCCATAATCATGGCATCTTTTTGGAAAGTACCACCGACAGTCCATGTTTTATTTGTCCAATGATGGTTCGCCCATCCCAAGCAGAACGGGAAATCAGGTTTCCCAGTGCGTAATACTTCATTGAAAGGCATTTCCAGTAGTTGCTTTCCGTTACCAAACCAATAGTGCCAATAACAGAATCCTTCTATTCCCGCTTCTTGTGCTAGTTCCGCTTGTTGTTCTCTCACTTCAGGGATTCTTAAATCGTAATATCCCAAATCAGCAGGAACTCTTGGCTGTACATGACCTTTAAAAAGAGGTTTAGCGTTACCTACATTCCTCCATTCTGTAAAACCTTTTCCCCAATACTTGTCATTCTCCGGTATAGGATGAAACTGGGGTAAGTAATATGCGATTACTCTTGCTTTCATTATATATAATTATATTGTGTGATTATTAATGATTCGAATCGGATTGCCTACTGCAATTGAATAGGGCGGTACATCTTTGGAAACAACGGCATTAGCACCGATAACGCTTCCTTTGCCAATCGTGACTCCAGGCAAAATGGTCGCTTTATCACCTATCCAAACATTATCCTCAATGATTACTGGACCTTTGCTTTTTAAAGGGCGTTTTACCGGGCGAACATCTAGTGTCTTCTTGTCCGTATCCCCATGCGAGTTATCTGTGATTGTTACCCATCGACCTGTTAACACGCCATTTCCTATCACGATACGGTTTATTGCCGTAATATGGCAATAGCTTCCTATACTGACATTGTCACCGATTTCAATGCTTGGAGTGAATCTGTCATCGCCAAACGCATCCCAAGCCGTTAGTTCTGCTTGTACACCAAAGTGTGAATTATTACCGACAGTGATATACTTCGCCCCTTTTAACAGTCTCATTTTATAACGAATAAAACTATTCTTACCAATATACTTAAGTGAATTCGTAACGATAGGAGAGTACAAATGGTCTATTAAGCGAGTGATTGTTTGACTGAATGGGTGAAACAAATTAAATAGGAAATAACATATTGTATGGCTCATAAAATTAAAATATAAAACCTTTATAATACTGATAATTAGATTGTTCTATTAAAAACAAAGGAGTAAAATTGAACTATTTGCTGTATGTTTCTTTCTATAGAGTAGTTGTTTATAGCAAAACGTTGACCTTGCATGACACGTTTAGAATATGTGTCCTCATCCAGAGAAGCTACATCATTCATAGCACGAATCAATTCGTTTGTGTCATGAAATAAAATACCGTTTGTGTGTTCAATAATTTCTTTCGTGCCTCCTGTGTCACGTCCTAAAACAAAACATCCGGCAAAAGCAGCCTCTGCCGTCATTCGGCCAAACCCTTCAAATTTGGATGCCACAATCAATGCTTTGGCATTCTGCATATATTTTACAGTTTCGGGTACGGTTTTATAACCTTCAAACTTTACCTGTTCTTTGCATTCCAATTTTTCAGCCAATTTATGTAAGTATTCAATAAATTTTCTGTGGCCGTCACCAAGAATAATTAGGCGATAATCAGGATGGTCTTTGCAGAAAGAAGCGAACGCTTTTACTACATCTTCATGCCCTTTGGATGCAACCACCCTGCTTGCACAGAGGAAATAGTTTTGTTTTTGGGAGTTATATGTTATTTCCGTTTCAGGTAATATTCCATTGTATATAACCCTATCTTTCGCAGTGGATAACTTGAAATGGTCAAATATTCCATGGGAGATGGCAATCACGTTGCTTGCTGATAACGCATAGATAAATTTTTTTTTAGATGGGTAAATTTGCCATCCAAAGTCTAAATCTTGATATTCACGTAAATGCCAAACATGGGGTATTCCCAATTTTTTTGCAGTAAAGAAACCTTCGTGAATGATTCCAGTATTGGTATGTATGAGATCCGGTTTTACTTTACGAACTAGCCTTTCAAATGACTTTGTAGTTTTTTTTAATCGAATTGTGAGTGTGGCGAAATGATAGGAATACAAAATCTTATTTTTTAATGAACTTGTATTTAAAATAAGAGGTGTTAAATCCGTTCTGATATGTTCCAAACCATTCTGATTAAGTATGCTGATAAACGTCTCGTTATAATCTGGATAAACGATAACAGGTTCATAACCTGCCACTTTCATGCCACATACCATATTTAGAAAAGAAATAGTTGCACCTCCCATTTTAGAGCTATGCACTATGTATAAGATTTTTTTCATATTATGTAAGATTATTTGCGTCTTACAATTACTTGATTATTCATGCTGTAAAAGAAGTATTACGCTAAACGTCCTCTTCCAAGCACATTATAGTTTTGTTGACGCAATGCTGTTTGAGGTCTATAAATATAAATGGAAGTTATAAAAGGAATAATCCATGCTGGCCAACTTGGGTAAGCTCTTTGCCAAAAGGATAGGCAATACAGTAAAAGCATAAAGAATGCGAATTGCCGATAAGGAGAGTTCTTTGCCAATACATAGTAAAACATAAAAATGAGAATTGTTCCGATTAACCCTCTTGCTATGATATGTATTTTATATCCGGCTCCTGTAACTTTTCCGATAGAAGCAAGATGGGATTGTTTATCATGTCCAATTCCAATGATAAATGAACCATCATTTATCATATTTCTAAAATAACTATCCGTATAGTCGTTTACTCTGTTATTCCCCTGCACACCTTTATCTTCATCATATTCAAGACGGGCAATGATTAATTCGTTCACAAAATTATTCCCTCGATTATAGCTCATGATACCGACAACGGCTATAATCATTATCACAATATATGGAATAAGCTTCTTGAATACTTTTGTGAATCTGCCAGCTAAAAGCAAATTGAACAAATATCCCACTATGGTCAACACATAGCCAGCTAAAGATAATGTAAAGCCAATGACAATCAATAGTACAATGTTATACCATTTTTTCATATCATAACGATTGGCAAATAAGAAATAGCTTGCTATCATTGCCAAATGGCCTGGCTCTCTGAATATGGCGTTAAAGCGAATGTCATAGAAAGCCCCCTTTAATAAAACAATATAGTTGGTATATGTGTAATTTTCAGCAAGGTCATCGGAAATGATTCCTGCATTTGGCAATTCTGTAAAAAAAAGTAAAATGAAAACTATAAGCGAGATACCTGAAATGAATGCTAATCCGCAAGAACAAAAAGTTAATAAGGTCTTTTTATCTTTTGCCGGCATCATCAGAACCAATAAAATTGGGACACATGGCATAATGTTACCGATGTTTATTTGAGACATAATATCACGATCCCAAATGCTGTATAGCACAAGAAATATAAACGCATATATAAAATGTCTTGAGCTATATAGCTGTTTTCGTGTTTTAGCATAGACTAAACCCAACAAGGTCACAAGTAAAGACATGGGACCAATGCTTACATTCCAAAGGAAATATGCTCCCATTGATTTTAGAACCAGCAAAAAAATCCCCGAAGTAAATAGCCAGTACGCAACAAATTCTTTTTTCATACAAGTCAATAATTGTTATTCAAAGCATCTTTTAAATAAGCAATACTTTCCTGCTGGAGAAGATTTAATCGTTTCATCACATTCGGGTAATCAATAGGGTGATAGATATGAGGTATTTGGCTCATGGGAGGCAACAGGCACTCGCTTATTCCCAATTGTTCCAAAATGGACTTAGCTCTGCCTTCATTTTTTGAGAAAGATGCCCAAAACGGTTTGTTGTAGATTATGGAAAAAACTAACCCATGAAATGAAGAAGTAAAAACGAATCTTGACTTTCTGATAAGTTCTACAAAGTCATTTGGAGCCGCAGAACAAATTTCTTCATAAGTTTCTTGTTTGATGGGTACTCCATATAAAATCCTTAAGGCACAATGATGTGACTTTGCAAAATCACGAATTTTCTCTATGTCAAAAGAATTTGGCATAAGATTGTAATAAAGAATATAATCATCATTTGTTGGGCTGTCATTTCCTATATTTAAAATTGTGTCCCATTGTTTATGAGAAAGTAATAAAGTTGGATCTAAAGTCACAGCTACATTGGTAAATCCTAATCTATTCAGATAATTTTTTAAATCCACTTCCCTCACTGAAATTTTATTTAAATGTGAAACTAAAGTCCTTACTATTTCATTGTCTTTGGGGTCTTGAGGCAAAAGTCCCATGCTGGCAGAAAATGATACATGTCTTTTACAGCGGATATTATTTGCTCCAAAATACATAGGGTTATAGGTTGAGATGTTTGGCTGTTTTCTCCAAATCTGATCACTCCCGTATATCACAACGTCAAACTCATCTTGATCTGAGAGGCAATAAGGTTGAATATACCTTGCGATAAAACTTTCCATATTATTAATCCGCAATTTCCGATTTCGAAAGGTTTTCATCAAATTTTGCGTTATATATGCGTAAACTTTATCTATATGCCGAGAAAAAATATTTCTCCAGTTGATCAAAGCATACATATGCCGATGGTATTTGGGCCAATAGTCCACATAATGCACTTCATGTCCCATTTGTTCAAGGACAATCCTCGTTGCTATCGCTTGCAGCAATGCTCCATAATTGTGGCTACGATGGTAGGTGAGAATCCCGATTTTCATATCTTAACTTAAAATAGATTTTATTTTATGTTTTACCTGGTTTTTCAGATCTGCAATTCTATCTTCTAAAATGTGCCGATAAGCATTAACTGCGACTGTCTCATCATGATAATCTGTAAAAACTTCAAAGACCATAGGCTTATTGGTCTTTTGCATTCGAACAAAATCTTCATAATGATTTGTAAATTCTTCTTTCGATGATGCTTGTATGTAGTCAAATCCTAAGTTTTGCACATAATCTCTAACCAATGTTTTCGATTGACAGCCAAAATGTCCAGCGGCGGCCATAAATGCATCTGCATCATCTCCAAATACAGCGCAAGCATGATCTTTTTTACGAAACTCAGTGCCACGACCATTGTTAATCAATAATATACGCAAGTTACTATTAACATGTCGATTACCTAAAGAATTCAAGTCATAGAAAAAAGCCAAATCACCTATTATTAAAAAATGTAAAATTCCAGGATGGGCAAGTGTTGCACCTATGACCGTAGACATCGGACCGTCTATGCCGAATCCACCCACATTACAAATAGTGTACACTGTTTTTGGTATTTTTATAAAATTCCATGACCGTAGGCTATTGAATATGCTTAGATGAAGATAAGAACCTTCCGGTATCTTATCAGCCAATATCTTGGCTACCCAAATATTGGAATATGGAATTTCCGGTTGTTTACTACTAATATAATCATATTCCTTTTTGCATTCGTTGAAGTATTCCTTTGATTCAATGGTGTCTTTCTTTTGGTAGGAATCGAAAAAATATGTTTCTTCCATAGAAAAGACATACTTCAGCGTATGAAATGTGTCTTTGATTAAACCATCATCAGATACACGCCATGTTTCCTTTGCCTTTAGTTTCCCTTGGGTGTATGTGTCTCCTGACACTTCCCCGATATGGATTAATAAATCAACATTTCCGGTTGGGGAATTGTAAGTTTGTTGAGCTGCAATCAATGAATAGTCGATTCTATATTTCCCGTAATAGCCACTTGTCTTATCACATAATACAGATGCATTGTGATGATCGCAAAATGAATCTATTAATTCGATTTCTTTAGCATTCATTATTTTATGTGAACCTATGAAAATGGCGATTCGTCCACATGGGAGAGGTGGCAATTCATCAGTCATTTTAAAGCGTTTGATAACGCGGACATTTGGTAGTTGTTTTGTATTGTAAGTATTGCATGTGAAAGCTAAATTTATATGTACAGGTCCCCCACCATCACGAATGAGTTCCAATATGGCTTCATTTACCTTCACATTTACATACCATTCATCCATGGGACTCTGACATTTGTCAAGATCTATACTCATCCGTATTGCGTCATTAGGAGCAATAGTTCTGTCAATAGACTGAGGTTTTAAATGACCAACATTCTTACTTCCATGAGTACCCGTTATGGCTAATATTGGAAGTTTACGATAAAAAGCCTCTGTAAGACCAGGGAAATAGTTACGTGACGCTGTTGCCTCTGTGCAGGTAATAACAACAGGTTCTCCAGATTCATAGGCTAATCCACAAGCCATATACGCTGCGGAACGTTCGTCAACTGAGGAGAACATTTCAAAGAAGTCGTCTTGTTGCATGCTGCCAACCAAGGCAACATTTGTAGTGCCTGGAGAAACAATGACCTTACGTATTCCATGTGCTTTTAATAAAGACAATACAATCTGTGTTGTTTTGTCATCAGTATAAAATGTTTTCATCCCTTTATCCTCTTAATAGATTAAAATCGTGTATTTATAGTTTTGCCATTATTACAAACAATAATTTGCCCAGAAAGGCAATTAGAACAATCCGAAAGCATAAAGGTTGCTATTTCAGCAACTTCCTCTGGCAAATAAGCTCTTTTCGTTTTATTAGTTGGCACAAATAAATCTCCGTTAGAAGAAAGTCCTGTCATGTTGGAACAAGTAATACCAGGTGAGATTGCATTAATACGGATACCACGTTCGATGAAATTAGATGCAATTCCTTTCACAAAGCTATTCAAGGCACCTTTTGTCCATCCGTATGGACGATTATCAGCCAAATCTCCAACTTCTGAGGATATGAAAAGAATGTTACCCGCTTTTTCTTGTGACAAGTGAAGGCGAACGAATTCTTGTGCAAGAAATACGTTTGCTTTCAAGTTTGTATCAATTTGACAATCGAAAGAATCTTCTGTAACCTGAAAGAAATCCTTTTCATGCAAAGAAATGCCAGCATTACAAACCAAGCATGTGATGTCACCCAACAATTGATAGGCCTTCTCAAAAAATGGTTTGATAGATTTTATGTGAATAACATCGAGAACAATATAGTGACAACCTATCTGTTCTGCCGCCTTTTTAAGGCTTTCTTCATTTCGCCCTGTGATTAGGACATCTGCTCCTTCCTCAGTGAACTTCTTCGCCATGGAATAGCCCAAGCCACGATTTGCTCCAGTAACTATAATCTTTTTTCCTTTCAATCGGTTATTAGGTTCTAAATAACTGATTTGGGCATATATTGGCGACCTTTCGCCATGCAATAGGAATGAAATGATACGTTTGATAGTTCCTTTTATATGCATATTGCTATTTATGTAAAATTCTTCTATACGTTAATATTGCTTTTTCTTTAATTAATTTTCGTTCGCTGTTTGAAAGCCCCAAAAGATAAACGACACAACTTATCGAGAATAGACACGTTAGTGTCGTAATGATTAAACGCTCGAAAGATTCTTCAGGCATCAACACAATAACCATGTAAGGCAAAATAACGGCAAAAGGAGTGATGATTATTATCTTTAATAAAACCTCACGGAGGAATAACACTGGAGGAAAATTCAAAAGTTTTTTTGACATGATTGTTTTTACTAAAAGTACAGCTATGTAAACTAAGATAAAGATGACATAAGTACTTTCAACAGGAAAACCGCATTCATAAGCCAAGATTGTGAGTGGAAAAACAAGTACTCCTACACTTGATACCCATATCGTATATTTCTTAATGTTTCCTGTTGCCATACAAGCGGTCAGCAATGAGTTGCCAAGTATATTAAGCATAGAACCTATAATGGTTAACCGCAAAAACAGCACAGTATAATCAGGAACATTTTTCAACCATAATGTTAATATGTAATCAGTTTCTAACATTATAGGTAATGCAAAGAATAATAAGAGATAATATGAGAATTTCGCTCCTCGACAAATCAGCTTGAACATATTATCAATATCTCCTGTGGCATAACATTTAGTAATTTGTGGATTGATGGCTGTCATGAAGTTACTCACAAATTGCTGAACCGCGGCATCTACTTGTGTCGCAATGCCTCTTGCTGCATTTAAGGTTACTCCAAAATGGAGATTGATGAGAATATTCACTCCTTGCGTATTGAACAACCACGAAGTGTGAGTCAAAAACTGCCACCCCGCAAAACTTCCCATTTGTTTAAGCAAGGCTTTGTCATGGACGAATTTGTAATGGCATTCTGCAAAGTGTCTGTTGCAATATAGGCCATACACTAAACGAATAACGAACGCCACAATAACAAGCAAAACTGCGTACGAGATTAATTTATCAAAGGGTGAAATGACTATCATATAGCAAACCAACAACTTCAAAGATGCTTCAAGTATGCTCACATATGCGAATGCTGTCATACGTTCATGGGCTATAATACAAGCGTTATATGGTATGCTTATTAAATTTATGCAAAACATTAGTAAGGAGCAGTATAGCACCCAGTTGGCAGCAATTAATCTATCCGGAGGAATACTCATGTGGCTGTTTAAGAACCACCCGCCACCTACAACGCCCAGCAACATTATCAACAGAGACAACCCTGCTTGTATATTGACACTGGTTGAAAAAATTATTTTTAGCCTCTCTGTGTCTCCTCTCCCTAATTCAAATGTAATATAACGGCTGATAGCATTTGACAACGATCCGGAAAGTAAGGAAAACATAGCGACCACCCCCCCAACGACATTATAAATTCCATAGTCTTTCACACCAAGTGCGTTGAGAATAACACGGCTGGTATATAGTGTTATTGCCATTATCAGCAAAGTGCGAAAGTATAATAATATGGTATTCTTGGCTATACGTTTGGTGTTAACTGTAGTGACCATAGTTCGAAGTTCATTACCCGATTAGTAGAAAGTAAAATACACATTCCATTATATTAGAACTTCCCCAGTAATATCTTCAGATATTTGGTATTCAACAACTTGGATACAATAGTGCATGACAAGATTACAGACACTATTGTAAGGACCCAATAAAGAATAGAAAATCCATTTAGTTCTCTATATATGATTATGTAGAAAAACAAAAATTTAATGTGGATACAATAATAAATTAGACTGTTCTGACCTAAATAGATTAAAACTGATTTTTCCTTAAAACACTTGGCTGTTTGCATTATCATGTATGCCCCCCAAACTGAAAATATCAGATGAGGGATTAGAAGAATATCATTTATGGTTACATTGTGCGCTATATGTGGAGATTCATATCCCAAAAGCAAGACAATACTAACTAAGGCTATATATGCGACCCAATTAAATAATAATGTCTTATTTTTTATGCTTATCTGGAGTTCCTTTAAGCATTGACCTACATGTAAGTATAATGTGAGCATCATTGCATGTTGAAAAAACCATATATTATAGCATATAGAGTTCGTAAATAAAAGATACCCCAAAATATGCATAATTATAAGAACCACACTGATAGCATATCTATTGTTTATTTTTTTTATCCAATAATATGATAATTTCGAAAGGAACAAAGCTGCCAAGAACCAATATCCGCCACTTATTAAGAATCGCCTTATACCCCAGTGAAAAAATGAGCCGATAGATAGGTCTGAAGCGTATAGTAAACCTATCCAGCTTGCTATAACTCCAAGAGTAAATGAAGGAATTAAGATGCCTTTTATATTGGAAATAAGAAATTTACGAAAAGGCTTATTAAAATTGCTACAAAAGCCTGTTATAACAAAAAATGCAGGCATAAAAAACGGTCCCCAAAACCATTCCAAATGATCTATCTTGGTAAAGACATCATTTTGAACACCCAATTCCTTACATACATTCTGCATATGGCCTATCATCACCATGATGATAAGAAGCCCTTTGCACATATCAATATAGAGCAGTCTTTTATTATCGACAGACTTGTTGATAGCCTTGTTATTGTTTTCCATGTTTGATTTATATATACAGGAATAGTTAAAAGTCATAGTGCAGACATTCAACTTTGATACATTTTCACGTGTGATAAATGCATTTCCATTTGTAGTAACTTATCCTATTTTTTTACTTGTATGAGAAGAATATATTCTCTATTTTATTTTCAGAATCTTACCTGCTAATATAAGACCATCTTTAAAGTTTGATGAAAAGCGAAGTGATGAAGTTGTTTCTACCGCATTCTGCAAATTATATATATCAGTTTGAAACAATTCATTCTTTTCCGTTTGCACTTTCTTTATACGTCCAGATACATTGCCATATTCAACAATAATTTTATCGTTTCGAATTGATATGTATTTTTCTGTACTTCCAGAGTAATGAAATATGATTTCATTTATTCCACTACTTGATTTTCTTTCTATATATGTAGGACGTTCAACTACGCCTAACGCAGTTTCAATATCCATAATATTATCTTGAATGATAGCTGAATCTCGTTCTATTACAATCCGAATCTTGCACATATTATTTCAAAATCTTTAAAGTATAACTGAATATTTTTTGGTAACTAGCTATGTGTTGATCCAATAGCTCTTTGTAAGATATGTGTTCTTGCGAATCATTGTCAATCATCATTACTCCCCATATATTTTGGTCTTCAAGAAATATAGGAACAGCATAAAGATTATTTGCTATTGTATTCATTCCAAGCATTGTACTGTAGTGTTTTTTATCTATATACGAATCAGACATATATCTTCTAATACTTCTGTTTGTTTCCTCATAACATTTAGGCAATTTCTCATTAGAAATAGAAACAGTACTAACTTCTCTATCCTGTTCTTCCTTATAGCATTTCACAGCAAGACCATTATTTTCATCTCTATTTGTTATGAGAAAATGTGTATATGAAGTCATTTTATCCGAATAACCATAACGCGCATACACAGTCAAATAATTACTGAATATTTTGTATGGAATGTTTTTCCAAAATGCTTTGTTGCAAATCCGATGCTGTTCTAAGAAAAACGCTTTTATAGGATATATAACCAAATATGGTATTATTATTTCATACCCCTTACGAGGTCTCAATATACTTATTCGAGTCTGAAAATTCCTTCCTCCAAGATGTTCTTTAACGATATGTTTAAGAAAACTATTAGACCATTTTTGTATGGCATTTTGCTTTTTACAATAGGCGATAAAGTCATTAACAAAAATAGTAGATAATACGATTATTAATGCTACTAATGCAACTTCATATTTATAGTTTCTTAGAATCTTGTCAAAATCTGATTGCGATTCTTGTGGTAGTTCTTGAAGGTACCATAGTAGAATTGAAAAGAGAGTCCCTATGATTTTGCATATAAATTTCCACATAAAAAACATTATTTTTCATGCTTATTACCATTTGAAATGTTTATCATCCTGATTAATATGCACTTTAGTCTCTCCTGAATATATCCCGTGTATAAACTTTCTCTTTCACATCATCCAGACAAGCGTCATACCGGTTGGCGATAATCGCCTGGCTTTGCGCTTTGAAAGCGTTCAGGTCGTTCACTACCTTGCTGCCGAAGAACGTGCTGCCATCTTCCAATGTCGGTTCGTAAATAATCACCTCCGCACCTTTGGCTTTCACCCGCTTCATTACGCCTTGGATGGAGGATTGACGGAAATTATCGCTGTTCGACTTCATCG
>CALUJK010000134.1 GCA_944320945.1 uncultured Bacteroides sp.
TATTAAATTTTTTAGACATAGTTAGTAACTGCTCCTTTCATTTTAGGGGGGATATAATATTTCTGGACAATCTATTATACCTTAAAGGTTGGGAGTAGTTCACATAAATTTTAAGTTAACAGAAATAGAAAATTTATAAGGGGGAAAAATTATGAATTGGATAATTTCTTGTAATACAAATGATTATGATATTTTTAAAGCTTTTGAAGAGTGCAAAGCTATCTTTTGGCATAAACAAAGGGCTTTATCTAAGAGTGAAATAGGAGATATTGTCTATATTTATTGTGGAAAACCTTATGGAAAAATTATGTTTAAATGCAAAATAACAAATTTCCTATTAAAAGATGAAGTTCCTAAAGATGATGAAAAATACTGGAAAAATGGAAATAAAATAAGAAGTTATGAAGAATATATGGAATTACAATTATTGGATAAATTTGATAAGGAAGAATTAAGTTTAGATACCTTACAAGAAAAGGGATTTGATTATAATCCTCAATGGCCAAGAGGATATAAAGATATAGAAGAAATTATAAAATATATTGAAGCTAATCTTCAGCTAAAGGATTTATTAGAGATTAAAAATGAAGGAGATATTCAAAATTTTTGGGGAGATTTAAGGACATATCTTGAGAAAAAGACGAACTTTTCTCAAATTATGAAGATGGAAAAGCCTAATCAAAACTGGGTTGATATTAATTTACTGTCAACTAAAGAGAATAAAGAAGCCCATATTGTATTAAGGATTTCCAAAAGAAAATTTAGAATAGAGTACTATATTGATAATAATAAATCTTATTTTAATTATCTATTATATAGAAAAAATGAAATAGAATTAGAAAATAACTACACTTGGGATATTTGCTCTAATTATAAATGTTCTAAAGTATATAAAGAGATAGAGTTTTCAGAGATTAATTCTTTAACAGAAGCTTATATATGGTACTGGAAAGAGATAATAAGTATTTACAATATATTCCCTTATTACTTAACAGAATTTATAGAAAGAGGAGTTAAGGAAGAAGATTTAGAAGAAATAAATAGAGAAGTCTACTTAGAAGGAAGAAAAAAGGAAAGAATCATAACTCAATCAGAAAGAAATCCTTTAGCAAGAAAAAAATGTATAGAACTTAAAGGAACTACTTGTCAAGTTTGTGGAATGAATTTTGAAGAAAAGTATGGAGAATTAGGAAAAGACTATATAGAAGTTCATCATATAAAACCTATAAGTGAAATAGATTCAGAATATGTAGTAGACCTAGAGAAAGATTTAATTCCTGTATGTTCTAACTGCCATTCTATGTTACATAGAAAAATTGAGGGAGTTAGTGTAGATGTTGAGAAATTAATTGAGATAGTAAATAAAAAAGGAGTAAAATAAGTTGATAGAATTTTTTAAAAATATTAGTGCTATAAATAGTTCAATAATATCTATAATATTTGCTTTTATTTTAAATAAGGTTTTTGGATTTCAAGAAAAAATAGATAATTTAAGTGAAAATATAAATAGTAAAATTCAAGAATTAGAAGAACTAAAAATTGAAATTAAAAATATTGGAATAAAAAGAGGGAAAATAAATGATACTTTAAAAGAAATAAAATCAAAATATTTTGAAAACTATTTAGAATATACTAAAGCTCCAGCTTATAATATAAAGAAATTGATTAAAGAAAATAAAGCCTTTTTTCTTACTTTGAATGAAGTTTTAGCAGAAATAGAGAATGAAGAAAAACAATTTTTAGAAGAGGAAAAGAAAAAACTATATGATTATATTGTAGAGAAAGTTGAGTTTAATTCGAGTGAGGATTTAAAGGAAAAAATGAAGAAAAATCCTTATTATGAAATTTTAGTAAATAAAAAAATTATATTAGAATCTAATTTTGAATGGATATTTAGAGAACTGAAAGAAAGAAAATATTTAGCTTCAAAAATATGTTTTACTAACTTTTTATCAGATATGCTTCCTAAATATGAATCTAAATCACTTCTAAACCCTAGTATTTTAGATACATCAGAAGTAGAAAAAAAACTTGAACTTTATTGTTTTAAGTTAGAAAAATTAGAAAAGGAAAATAAAAGGATAAAATTTTTAGAAAGAGAAGTTAGTTTTTTAAAAAAATTTTTATATGGATTATATTTATTTTTTATTTTTGGAGTAATATATCCTATGAGTTATGTTAAATATGGGAATGAGATTATCTTAGATTATTCTTTATATCATAATTTTATAGAAGAATTAACTTCTATGAGTGGAATATTTCTAGGAGTATTAACTATATTTGTATCATCATTTTTTATTATTTTGATAAGAATGTTAAAAATAGATATATCTACTGAAACATTAAAGGAAATAGATAAAGATGAAGATAGGATTCTTTATAATTATTTAGAATATATTACATACTAAATATTGAACTTACTATAATTTGAGGAGAGATAAAAATATGGAATATTGTATAAATAAAAATACAAATGAAAAAATATTTGCTTTTGATGTAGAGAATGAGTATGGAATAAAAGATATCGGAATAGAAAGAAAATTAAGATTAGCTGGAGAAAGAGAAGAACTAATCTGTCCAGAGTGTAAAACTCCAGTTATATTAAGAGCAGGAGAGATAAAAATTCCTCATTTTGCTCATAAGATAAAAACTAAAGATTGTTTTTACTCAACATATACTTATAATGAAAATAGGCAAAAGGCTTTAAAAATACTTTATGATTTATTAAAAAAATTTGAGGATATTGAAATTTTGGAGGTTACTAAAAAGTTTTCAGAAAATGGAGTTATAGATATTTTAATTGAGGTAAAATCCTACTATTTTGGAGAAAGAACTAAACATGCTATCTTATTAAAAAATACAAGTGATAGCTATGAAAAGTGGGAAAGCTTTAAAAATGAATTGCTAATGAATGATATAACTCCAATTTATTTTAACTATGGAACATCAAAAGAATTAAAAAATTTTAAAGAAAAGCTAGATAATCATTTCTTTTATAGAAACTTAATTCAACTGGCTGGAAATAAAGGGATTCGATTTATAAATACAGAAAATCGTTCTTTTAATTCTATTATTGCTAAAATGTACATAGATGATAAGAATGTAATAAAAGGATATGAATATCAAATACAAGAAGTAAAATATAAAGATTTTATAGATATATTTTTTAATCAAACTTATACTATGAAATATATTTTTGATTTTGACTGCAAAAAGGAGATAGAAAATTTAAACAAAGTAATAGGATATGACCCTAAATATAATAGTTGTAATGACAGTTTTACTCCATTTTTTCTAGTTAGTGATTTAGGGTATATTTTTTTAGTGGTAGCAATAAATGAAACTTCATATAGCTATAATGAAGAACTAAATCCTTTAGAATTTGAAGTTATAGATTTCAATTTCTTTTTATCAAAACCAAGATTTTATTATAACTATATCTATTATTATCCTTATTACGAACTTTTAAAAGATAGCAATTACTTAGAATTAAATAATGAAGAAGATAAAGATGAATTTCAAGAATTTTTAGAAGATAAATCTGATTTAGGAAAATTTAAAATAATTTCTCTTGAAAATATGGGGAGTATGAAAAAATATCTATATGAATTTATTGAAGTTATTGAGAAACAAATAAAAAAATTATATACTTTTGATTATATTGATAAGATTATAGAGGATAATTTATATAAGTATAAAAATATTCTAAATAACTTAAATAGAGAAGATTTAAATAATATTTTAAAAAATAAAGAAATATTAAATAAAATATGTTATGGTTCGTATATAGTTGAATTTCCTAAAAAATATTTGAAACCAATATTAGAATGTTTAGAAAAAAATATTAATTTAGGGAAAAAAGAAGAATATTTATTCAACTTATTTAATCTTTTTAAGGAATTGGAACATTTAGAAAAAAAAGATATAAAATTAATTCTAGAATATGAAACTATAGAGAAAATAAAATTATTAGGATTTTTTTCTAAAATATTTGGAAATCATTATATATTTGGAAGATTTTTTGATTCTGAAAAAAATATAAATATAGAAAAATATTATACTAAATATATTCAATATCTAAAAAGTTTAAGTGCTTATAATAGGATTAAAGATATATTAAATCCTTCAAAAGAAAAGAAAGATTTAAAAAAATTTATAGATTATTTAAATAGCTATTTTATTAATGAAGATTTTCAAAGCTTTAAAAAATTTATTAATAAAGAAATAGAAAAACAAAACCTAGAGGATTGTTTTATAAAATCTTTTAAAATTATATTAGAAAAGAAAAAGTATGAAATAATTAAATTATTTTTAGAAAATGCTTTTGATATAACTAAATCTATCAGAGTTCCTTTAAAAAATGAACTAGATTTATCTCTTGAAAATACTAGTTATACTTCAAAAAATACTATGATTTATCCCAATTTAATTGATTTATTAAAAGAGAATTATGACTTACAATTATTAAAGCTTTTCTTTGAATATGGATATAGAGAAATTTTATCTGCCGAAATAATTTCCAATATTTTATGTAAAAACTTTGAAGAAAATCCTAATCAGGTAAAAGAAGTTATAAAAAGTTATATTAATCTTAATAAAAAAGCAGAAAACTCAGGAGCTACAATTTTTTTCCATCTATGTAGAAAAACTAATAATTTAGATTTAATAAGTTATTGTATTAATTTAGGAGCTAATTTAAATATAAAAACCAATAATAAAAATACTTCTTTAAAAATCTTAAAAGATAAAATAAATAAGAGAATAATAGATAAAACACAAGTAGAAAAATATTTGGCTGAAATTATAGAAGTTATCCGTTAGAGTTGTAGGGGGAGAAATATAATTAAATTTAAGGAGGAGTAAAAATGAAATATCATTTTTTAAGAATGTTAAATTATGAATGGGAAGTTAGTAGAAAATTATTTGAAGATGATTATATTTGTATGGGATATTCTCATTTAAATAAGGTAGAAAATAATTATGATTATGTAAGTTATTATAATAGTTTTGGAGATAAAAAATCAAAGGTTTTACAGAAAGATGTAAGAGATACATACGGAAAATGGGGACATAATTATAAGGTAGAAAGATTTTTAAATTTAGAGGTAGGAGATATAGTTATAGTTCCAGATTATAAATGTTTCTATATTACAGAAGTTATAGAAAGACCAATCTCTTTTTCAAAAATAAGAGATAAATATACAGATAAAGAAGATATTGATATAGGAATAGTATGTAAAATAAGAAAAATTAAAAATGAGTCAGGAGAAATAAGAGTAGACAGGGAAAGATTTGCAAAAGGAGAATTAAAAGGAAAACTTAGAAGTTTTAGTGGATATTATGAACTAGAAAAGGAAAATACTGAAGAAATCATAAAAAATTTTAAAGAGGATAAAATTATAAAAATTGAAGAGGAACTAAAAAATAGAACTAAAAAAATAGTATTAGATACAGTTGTTGAATCTTTAAATCCTAATAATATAGAAAGATTTATAAAAAAACTTATGGAAAAAACAGGAGCAGTTTGTGAAATCCCACCTAAAAATGATAAATCTAATACAGAAAATAATATTGGAGATGTAGATATAGTTTGTGTTTATGAAAAAATTAAACATATAATTTATATACAAGTTAAGTATCATAGAGGGTATACTGGAGATTGGGGAATAAAACAACTAGAAGATTATAAGGATAGTAGTTTAGATGGAGATTATAGTACATCATATTGGCTAATAACAACTGGGGAAATAAGCCAAGAAGCAAAAAAATTAGGCTTTAGAAAACAAAAATAAAGTAATAAGACTAATTGACGGATTAGAACTAGCTGAAATGATTATAGAACTTGGAGTAGATGATTTAGAAATAAACGAATAGATAATTTCAATGAAAAACTAATCGCTAGGTTGATAATTAGTTTTTATTAATAAGTGTATTTAAAGGAACAAATACTGCATGTCTTTTGTTCCTTTATTTTTATTCAAATATATACTATAATTTAATTAGTATGAAAGGGGTGAGAAAGATAAAAAAAGTGAGGGTTACAGTTCCATACTTTTTTAAAGAAAAGTTATTGGAAGATGAAGAATATTTTGGGCTTTCTATTGGAGAAATAGGAAATAGAATTTTTACATATTATTCAGATAAGGATATTGAAAATAATGAAATAAAGATATTTAAAGGGGAAATAATTCAATTTAATTTAAACAAGTCAAATGATGACTTATATTATACAATTTTAAAGGAACATAATGTTGAAAATGAAGCTGAATTTTTTAGAAATCTATTTTTTAAATATTTAGATAATCCTAGATATTTAAGAGAAAAAATTCTATTTAGTAATATTATTTCAACAATTAATTTAGCTATAGAGAAAAAGAAAAAGATTAATATAAAGTATAATGGAGAAATAAGAACAATAAATCCTTATTTATTAAAAGTATCATCTAATGAAGACAGAACCTATATTTTTTCTTTTTGTGAAAAAAATAATGAGTATAGAAATTATAAAATAGCTAATATAGAAAATGTATTTATCTCTAAGAATGATTTAAAAATAAAAGATTCAGAATATATAAGTAATATTGATAAAAATTTTGACCCTTTTTTATCATATAATAAGTATGTTGTTATAAAGATAACTCCAGAAGGTGAGAAACTTTTTAATACAGCTATTATTAATAGACCTAAAGTTTATAAAAAAGAGGGGAATACTTGGACTCTTGAGTGTACAAAAAGATTAGCTAAGATTTATTTTCCTCAATTTTTATCAAATATAGAGATATTAGAACCACTTGATTTAAGAGAATGGTTTATACAGAAATTCAAAAAAGCCTATGAAAACTATGGAGAGTGATTTTATGGAAAATAAATGGGAAGAAGTCATTTGTGAAGAAAATGGTTATCAATTAATAATAGAGAGAACAGAATTTACAGGAGATGAAAAAGATATTATAGAAGCTGAAATTGTAGAAGATGATAAAGAAAATGAAAAAATTTCAGTAGATAGCCCTAAGCTGATAGAAATTTTAAGAAGATTTATAAGAGAGTATATTAAAGAAAAAAGAGAAAATGAAAAAATTGATTTACATAGTTGGTTATTAAAAAGACTTAAAGAAGAATTTCCAGAAAAAAGCATGGAAGTTTTAGAAAAAGATGTTAAAGAATTAATTGCTGGGGTTGAGCTTGGAAAGAAAAAGTATGAGAATGTAAAAGAAAAAAGGAAATTAGGAATTACACCTAGTGATACCTTAGCTAAAGAAATTAGGGAAACAACAGTAGGAAATTCAGCTTTAGAAGTAAAGAAAGAGTTAAGAGCTAGTATAAACATTTTAGAGAAAGAAAATGTATCTAATATGTATAAAATGGCAAGTGGAGTTGAAATTGCTCCTAAAATAATGGCTTTTAATAAAATGACTAGATATTTTGATAATATTAATGAAGTGATAGCTAAAGGAAATGAAAAAATGGTAAA
>CALUJK010000135.1 GCA_944320945.1 uncultured Bacteroides sp.
TAAAACGACTACTAAAAAAATACCATTATCCACCCGAAGAAGCTGCCAACGCATTGGAAACGGTTATCCGTCAATGCGAGCAATGGACGGACAATGAAGATACTTCAAGCGAACCGAAATTGTATAGTTTGCAGGAAAGTTCTTACTCAATGGCAGCGGAATCCAAAACTAAATACGGGAATGTAGAAAATAAAACCAAATAATAAAATTTTAGAGATTAGCAAAAATGGCAACAACAATAAGCGTCAATAAACAAAGTGTATCAGAACTCCTGAAAACGGGAAGAACTAAACCTTTCATTATTCCTGAATATCAAAGACCATATGCATGGACTTCTGAACAAGTTGAAACTTTATTTGAAGATATTTGGGAATTTGCCACTACCATTGGTGGATTAGACCGAAATGGATCATACTTCTTAGGAAGCATTGTTTCATTTGAAAATGAAAATGGCGAGCAAGAAATCATAGATGGACAACAACGCATCACATCATTATTTCTGCTTTTACGCGCCATTTATACAAAACTTATCAAAGGAGATGATGCACAAACTGACGCAGCTCAAAACTTCATTCGCCAAATAGAACCCGCTATTTGGCGGACAGACAATCGTACAGGAAAAGTTGATTATAACAATATTCTCCTAACTTCAAAAGTAGTGGACAATGAGGGTAATGAAATATTACGAAACATTCTAAAAGATGGCATAGCCAATCCAAACGCCAACGACAACTACTCTAAAAATTATCTGCTATTCCAAAAACTATATGACGAACATTGCACAAAATCACCTTTAAAGGTGTATGACTTTATCTATGCCCTTTTAAATCAAGCTATCTTACTCCCCATTTGTGCTGATAGCCAAGACACAGCATTGACCATTTTCTCAACATTAAACAATAGAGGTCTTCCTCTTTCAGATGCAGATATATTTAAAGCTAAAATTTATAATAACTTGAAGGACAATGAAAAAGAAGAATTCATCAGCCAATGGAAGGCATTAGAAAAAGAGGCCACGGAAGCACAAGAAAGTATTCAACAATTGTTTTATTACTACATGTTTTACCTGAGAGCCAAAGAGAATGACGTTAGCTCAACGACACCAGGCGTAAGAAAGTATTATTCGGGCAATAAGTCTGAAAGGTTATTTGAACCAGATTTAATGAAAGGATTAAAAACAGTACTAAACCTATGGAAAGTCGTAAATACAAACCAAGACATACCGGAAGAAGATTGGGACAATAATGCAAAAATAAGAAAGGCCTTAGATACATTGACATCCTATCCTAATGAATATTGGAAGTATCCTGTCATCATTTACTATCTATCACATCGGAACAGAGAAGATTTCAATACAGAATTTCTTCTATTTCTCAATAAGTTAATTGAGGAATTGATGACAAGATTTCTGCTGTTTCCTACTATTAATGCTGTCAAGAGTGACATTATGAAACTGAACGCAAAGATTATTAATGACCCGCATCCCATGTTCGACTTTCGTGAAATAGACAAATCTCTTTTGGAAGAACGAATACGGATTCCCCACAGAAACATTGTGCGTATGCTCTTAAAATGTTATGCATATAACCATCAAGAACAATTATTACCTGATAATTGGCAAATTGAGCACATTCTTCCACAAAAATGGCAAGAATCCTTTTTTCCGAATGTGGATGCAAAAAAAGTCTATGAAATGATAGAGCATATAGGAAATAAAACTCCATTTGAACGTAAGTTGAATATAATTGCCAGCAATGGCTACTTTAAGAAAAAGCAACAGGAGTATCAAAAGTCGAAAATTGAAGTTACTAGAATATTGGTAACGAGTATAAACAATGATTGGACATTAGGAAACATTGAACATCGTGACAAAATTGTTGCTTCAGAAATAATGCAACTTTTACAGAATTGGGAATCTGATTACCAAAAGAATCGGAATAACACTGCTACGCCCTCTGAAGAAGATTTGGCTATGATTGAAAAATTTAAGCAAAAAGGATGGATTTGAAAAGCCACAAAGTTATGAACGACTCCAAAGGCAACATCCTCCTCTATCAGACCGAAGGCGAACAGACAAAAATAGAAGTCACGCTTGCCTATAACACCGTGTGGCTTACTGCTGACCAGATGGCAAAGTTGTTTCAACGCAACAAATTCACCATCTCAAGGCACATAAAGAATGTGTTTGAATCCGGAGAATTGAAGCCTGATTCAGTTGTTGCATTTTTTGCAACAACTCAAAAGTAAATAAAAGACGATGAAAGATATTGATAAGAAACTGATAGAAACCATCAGCCGATACACGGCTTCGGGAATTGAGCAACAGGTGGATTATGAGAAATTCTACCTCTATTCGCTTATCACACACTCAACCGCCATTGAAGGCTCTACCGTAACGGAGGTGGAAAACCAATTGTTGTTCGATGAAGGCATTGCAGCCAAAGGCAGAAGCCTTGTTGAGCAGATGATGAATGTGGACCTTAAAAACGCTTATCTTTTCGGTTTTGAATGGGCAAAAACATCCAAGCCCTATACAGTCAATTTTTTGTGCGAGTTGGCGGCTAAGGTCATGCGACGTACGGGTTCTGAATACTCCACATTGGGCGGCAACTTTGATTCCTCAAAAGGTGAGTTGCGTCGATGCAACGTAAGTGCAGGCATTGGAGGAAGAAGTTATATGGCATTTCAGAAAGTTCCACAAG
>CALUJK010000136.1 GCA_944320945.1 uncultured Bacteroides sp.
ATGGCATAGGTACGAGAACCGGAAACTTTGGCAATACGTTCCATTTCAGACCAATCATTTAACTCCATCAATTCAATATGGTCACGCGGGGTGAAGTCAAATTTGGGCAATTCGCCAACTTTACGGCGAACAACGTTTTCAGAATCATCTTTACCGACCGGACTTTCAGGGCTCGGCATATTAGGCATGCGCCACATCACATTATCAAATTTTTCTTGTTCGGCAGCCAGTTTTTCTTGTTCAACCTTTAATTCTTCACCAATTTGCTTACTTTTGGCGATGATAGCCGGACGTTCTTCAGCAGAAGCAGATTTGATTGAGTTACTGAGTTTGTTTTTTTCTTCGGACAGAGCTTGTGATGAGGTTTTTAATTTGTTTATATCTTTGTAAAGCGCAATCAACGCATCAATATCAATATCTTCTTTGGTGTATCCTTTTTTAGCCAATCCTTCTTTAATGATATCCGGATTTTCGGCAATATATTTAATATCTAACATTATTTTCTGTCCTATTAATTTTGTTATTTCACTCAAACAGGCATAGAATAACAATTTTTGAAATAAAAACAACAGAAATTTACATTTAAAAAACAGAAAAACCTTTGACAGCTTGCAAACTGTCAAAGGTTTTTGAGACGTTACCATCCATCATCGTCGTCGTCATCGGAATCATAATCATCGTCGTCGTCATCGGAATCATAATCATCGTCGTCATCTGAATCATAATCATCGTCATAATCATCTGGATCATCCTGATCATCATCGTCATCGAAGAGACCTTGATCGTCATCCGGATCATTGTCATCATCACGATCATAATCATCGTCATCATCATCATCATCATCATCAAACAATCCATGATGATGGTCGTCATCATCGTCGTCATCGAAGAGACCTTGATTGTCATCATCGTCGTCATCGAAGAGACCTTTTTGATCATCGTCATCATTGTCCCATGGGTCGCTGTGATTATCATCATTGTCCCACGGGTTTTCATCCTGATACTTATCATCTTGGTCTTTGCGCTCTTCCTCGAGTTTTTCCTCGCGCTTACGCTCTTCCTCGAGTTCTTGCTCGCGCTTGCGCTCTTCCTCGAGTTCTTCCTCGCGCTTACGCTCTTCCTCGAGTTCTTCCTCGCGCTTGCGCTCTTCCTCGAGTTCTTGCTCGCGCTTGTGCTCTTCCTCGAGTTCTTGCTCGCGCTTGCGCTCTTCCTCAAGTTCTTCCTCGCGTTTGCGTTGTTCCTCGAGTTCTTGCTCACGACGATATCGCTCTTCTTGATAACGTTTTTCTTCTGCGGCATGGTATGCCTCAAAATCATGGGCTTTTGTTTCATCCAAGTAGCCGTCATTTGTAAGGTTATTTTTGACAGGCCCATTGTCTTCGTTGAAATAGCCGTTTCCAGACATTCCATAAGCAGCAGAACAAGGACATAATCCTTTACGGCGAAGAAAGCTCACTTTCTTGCCCCAAGCTACGCAGTAGCCATTGAAAATTTTTCCACAATCCATATATAATAACTTTTATTAACGAATAAAATTATACCACAAATTCGGCACTTAAGCAACCTTAAATAAAAAATTTCTTTTATTTTCCATATCTCTTGATTTTATCTGCACATTAGGCTATTTTATTGCCAATTTATAAAGATGATACGTATGGAGAGTTTTATGTTTGAAAACAAAACTGTTTTAACCGGTGTCAAACCCACAGGAAAGCCGCACCTCGGCAATTATCTCGGCGCAATCAAACCGGCAATAGAGCTTGGAAAAGAAGCTTTGTCTCAAGGTGGTAAACATTATATGTTTATTGCCGATTATCATGCCATTAATGCCGAGAAAAATCCGGCTGTTTTAAACGAGATGACCAAAGAAATTGCTTGCATTTATTTGGCTTGTGGTTTGGATCCGAAAAAATCTTATTTTTATCGCCAATCCGACATTCCCGAGATTCCGGAAATCACCACTATTTTGTATGCATACACCCCCAAAGGCTTTATGAATAAGGCGCATGCTTACAAAGCCGCTGTGGATAAAAACCGCGAGGCCGGCAAACCAGATGATGACGGTATCAATATGGGACTTTATACCTATCCAACCTTGATGGCGGCTGATATTTTGGCTTATGATTCCGATATTGTTCCGGTTGGCAAAGACCAAGTTCAACATGTGGAAATTGCGCGCGATATTGCCGGCGCCATCAATGCGCATTATGGCAAAGAACTTTTGAAATTGCCGACTTATCGTTTTGATGAAAATGTGGCTGTGGTTGCAGGTATTGATGGTCGCAAGATGAGCAAATCATATGGCAACGTTATACCTTTGTTTGAAGATGACAAGGCAATCAAAAAAGCCATTTTCTCAATTAAGACCGATTCTCGCCCGATGGAAGAACCCAAAAATCCGGATGAAATTTTGGTTTATGAAATTTATAAATCCATAGCCACACCAGAGCAACTTCAAGAAATGGGTGATGGCTTGCGCCAAGGCAAGCTTGGTTATGGTTACATCAAAAATATGTTGCTTGATGCGGTTGTAAATGAAATCAAAGACGCAAGAGAAAAATATAATTACTATATGGCGCATTTTAACGAGGTGGAAGAGATGTTGCTGGAAGGAGCCGAAAAAGCACGACCTGTTGCCAAAGCAACCTTAAAACGCCTCAAAGATGCTGTTTTTGGTCGCTAAATTTAGATTTTTTCTAATGCTAAAGCCCTCATTTGAGGGCTTTTTTGTTGAAATAAAAAATTTTTTTATCACAAGGCAAAAATTATACTTGATTTTTATGATAATTGTTTGTATGTTTCTCTCGTTGTCGCCGCTGTAGCTCAGTGGTAGAGCACGTCATTGGTAATGACGGGGTCGCAAGTCCGATTCTTGCCAGCGGCACCA
>CALUJK010000137.1 GCA_944320945.1 uncultured Bacteroides sp.
CTTTTATCTTACTTAAATTTTACAAGGTACTAAAACTGCATTAGTATCAAAACTCATATCATCTGCCTTTTATCTTACTTAAATTTTACAAGGTACTAAAACCGAACTCTTTTAGCTTATTTTTAGCCTCATCTTTTATCTTACTTAAATTTTACAAGGTACTAAAACTTAGTGCTTCTAGGGATTGAGGAGTAACTGCTTTTATCTTACTTAAATTTTACAAGGTACTAAAACCCTCTCTTTATCATCTTTGATGATACTATTCTTTTATCTTACTTAAATTTTACAAGGTACTAAAACCAACTTCAGCACTTGTAAGTGGGAATTTCCCTTTTATCTTACTTAAATTTTACAAGGTACTAAAACCCCACCAAACCCAAGTAGGTTCTAAGTAAGCTTTTATCTTACTTAAATTTTACAAGGTACTAAAACAAACAACCCATCAGTTAGACTCTCAATACTCTTTTATCTTACTTAAATTTTACAAGGTACTAAAACATGTATAAGGTTTTTTTCTAATGAAACCTTCTTTTATCTTACTTAAATTTTACAAGGTACTAAAACAAGTGGAACATATAATCTACTGTTGATTTACTTTTATCTTACTTAAATTTTACAAGGTACTAAAACAAATCACTAGAAGGTGTAGCCCCTACCCATCTTTTATCTTACTTAAATTTTACAAGGTACTAAAACCTAAGCATATACGAGCAGGAGCAGAGAGTACTTTTATCTTACTTAAATTTTACAAGGTACTAAAACAGTTCTTTTCAAACTCTTCTTTAGTCATCTCTTTTATCTTACTTAAATTTTACAAGGTACTAAAACACCATTAGTCATATTCCTAAAAGAGAATTTCTTTTATCTTACTTAAATTTTACAAGGTACTAAAACCCTTGATCTTCTTGATCCTTGGTCTTAGCTCTTTTATCTTACTTAAATTTTACAAGGTACTAAAACAACCTCTTCTAATTCCTTTGTTACTCCCTCCTTTTATCTTACTTAAATTTTACAAGGTACTAAAACATGCTTTATTGAAAACTCTCTGAAAAACATCCTTTTATCTTACTTAAATTTTACAAGGTACTAAAACATAGTCAGAGTATTTATTTTCTAATAGTTCCTTTTATCTTACTTAAATTTTACAAGGTACTAAAACGAGTACAGATGAGTTAAAAGAGGTATTAAACTTTTATCTTACTTAAATTTTACAAGGTACTAAAACCAGCTTACTTGCTGCTTGACGTGGATTTTTCTTTTATCTTACTTAAATTTTACAAGGTACTAAAACTACTAAACTTTCAACCCTTAATTTTATATCCTTTTATCTTACTTAAATTTTACAAGGTACTAAAACAGTGTGCTCTCTAACAGTTTCAGTTACTTCCTTTTATCTTACTTAAATTTTACAAGGTACTAAAACTACGTTTTCTTCTAGCTTCAATAACTTTTTCTTTTATCTTACTTAAATTTTACAAGGTACTAAAACACTCTTCATAATTGTATGGTACTTCATCTACTTTTATCTTACTTAAATTTTACAAGGTACTAAAACGAGGGAGGCTTTTGAATGGTAGCAGTAAAACTTTTATCTTACTTAAATTTTACAAGGTACTAAAACTAAGTTTTGCTTCTGTTAATCCTTCAATATACTTTTATCTTACTTAAATTTTACAAGGTACTAAAACCTTTCTCTTGTTCTACCTTGTCAGCTTCTGCTTTTATCTTACTTAAATTTTACAAGGTACTAAAACCTGCACCATAGAGATTATTATTATAATTTTCTTTTATCTTACTTAAATTTTACAAGGTACTAAAACTGAGCTTCAAACCTTATGTTTTTAGTTTTACTTTTATCTTACTTAAATTTTACAAGGTACTAAAACGGAGAGGGGGGGTATCCCCTGCTTTAATAGCTTTTATCTTACTTAAATTTTACAAGGTACTAAAACGCAAAAGCTTTCAACTCTTTTTCCCCTGTTCTTTTATCTTACTTAAATTTTACAAGGTACTAAAACCGTGCAATCCAAAGTCATACTCTCCGAACTCTTTTATCTTACTTAAATTTTACAAGGTACTAAAACAATAAATTTAACTTGTTCAACTGTTAAAAACTTTTATCTTACTTAAATTTTACAAGGTACTAAAACGCCTCTGTAAAAAGGCACTTTCTTAGACTGACTTTTATCTTACTTAAATTTTACAAGGTACTAAAACTATCTCTCTCAAGCTCCCAAATCTGACGGCTTTTATCTTACTTAAATTTTACAAGGTACTAAAACTCATCTCATTTAATGTAATATAATTTTTATCTTTTATCTTACTTAAATTTTACAAGGTACTAAAACTTATGTTTTTATCATTGTCTATTCTAGCTACTTTTATCTTACTTAAATTTTACAAGGTACTAAAACAGCTATCTCTCTAAGCTGTCTTTGAAACATCTTTTATCTTACTTAAATTTTACAAGGTACTAAAACCTGCCTGTTCTCTTCTCTTTTGTTCTTGTCCTTTTATCTTACTTAAATTTTACAAGGTACTAAAACACCAAGTAATAAATTTGTAACTAATAAATCCTTTTATCTTACTTAAATTTTACAAGGTACTAAAACCAAATCCAAAACCTTTACTTTTACTTTTTGCTTTTATCTTACTTAAATTTTACAAGGTACTAAAACCTCAAATTAATTCTAACATATTTGATATCTTTTTTAAAGTCTTTTTTCTATATAATTTGAGAAAGGAGAAGTTTTATCAAAATTTATATCT
>CALUJK010000138.1 GCA_944320945.1 uncultured Bacteroides sp.
ATCCGGAGATGCAACGGCTACAGTAAGGATCGGCTGATGAGCCGCTTTAAGGATATCCTGAAGGCGGATGCAAAGAACATCTTTCTGAACGAAGAAGAATTTGCATCCGTCCGTATCGTGGACGGAAAGCCCATGACAGTGGTGACGGATGATAACGAAGTTATAGAGAGGTCAAAAACGCAGACAGAGCGGACAGACGGTATCTTCAAGCGCCAGTTCATCATCTATGTTTCAGCTGAAGAAATGGGCAAACTCCCTGCGGCCGGCCGGGCCATGAAGATAGACGGCCAGACCTATACCGTGGTGGAGGCAGTACGGGAAGGCGATATCTATTCTATTACACTTGGAGCGAACAGGTCATGAGAATCAACATCAAAGTAGATGAGCAAGATCTGAAAAACCTGGACGAAAGGCTTGGAGGACTGCAGCATTGCGGACCGGAACTGAAAAGCGCCATAAATAAGACCGCAAAGATGGTGCAGAAATCTCTGGCGGATCAGGCCGGGAGCGTATACCGTTACAAAGGCGGGAAAGCAGAGATACGGAAAGACTCAAGCATAAAGAAAGCAACATCATCAAGGCCTGAGGCTACAGTACTTTTCGTGTCCAAAACGCATGAAATAAAGGACTTTCACGTATCATCTCTGGCTGTCAGCAGAACGCAGTATACGCCTTCAGGGCGCCGCAGAAGCAGAACCATCAAAGGTGCCGTTCTGAAATCAAGTGGATCAAAGGCTCTGCAGGGAGCTTCGGGGAAAGCCTTCGTGGTGCAGTTCAAGTCCGGCCATGTGTCCGTGGTGACGCGGGATCCGGAAACAATAGCAGATAAATTCAAAGGAAAAAAGCTGACAAAGCATACACAGAAACTGCGTGTATGGAGATCTCCGTCAACCCCCACAATGGCTGGGAATAAAAAGGTGCTCGGAGAAATGCAGCCGGAAATCCTGGAAGAGATGCATGAACAGGTACAGAATGTGATCGAAAAGGTGATCTATGGATAATATCGCTCTCTCAACTCCGCTGGACCTCCAGAAGGCTCTGGCGGAAGAAATAGAAGAAATAACAAAAGATATGCCATTCAGGAGATATGGAGAGGAGGGAGATGGATTTCGCATCAAATCCTTCCTCCAGGATCTACCGATACCCAAAACAAGTGAATCGCATGGAGAATTTGAAGATGAAAACGCCGACGAAGCCGGAGTTTTCCCTTTTCCATGGGCAATAGTGAAGCTTGATACAGGATTTGCAGCAGGACCATCGGAGAGGCACAGAGTCAATGTGATCGTTGTGGTGGGTGTCTATGACGATGCGACGGACAGAAGTGGATACAAGGGCGTCATGATCGCATTGGAAAGGATCATGGAACGTTTTTCCGTAAGGCCGTTGCTGGCGGGGAAATTCACGGCGGTTCAGCTCGACAACAACAACATGTTCCGATGGAGCCTGCAGGATGAAGACACATACCCATATTACTATGGGGCGCTTGAAATGGCATTTGAAATGATGGGAACAATAAGGGAGGACAAATATGCCTGACGAAAAGAAAGCAGCAAAGACGACAGAGAAGGCGTCGGAGCAGAAGAAAGGAACGGTCCTGTATGTGGGGCCGACGATCAGGAAGGTGATTATGGCCGGAAGTGTATTCTTGGACGGCAGGATACCGGAGACCGTAAAGACGGCGGCAAAGAAGTGCCCGGCAATCATGGAACTGTTGGTTCCGGTAAAAGAGGGGCTTAAGGCACAGCGCGAAGTATCAAAGGCAGGAACCGCCATGAACAGATACTATGAAGAAGCAAAGAAGTTCAGGAAGGAGTAAAGATGGCTTACAAACATAGGATTGAAGTCAAAGAGGGCCGGGAAACAAGACAGGCAGCAGTAGAATCAGTGGCTGGCCTGCAGGTTATTGTGGGTGCTGCACCGATCAACCAGCTCGCAAATCCTGCAGAGGCCGTAAATGTACCGATCAGAGTCCGCAGCATGGATGAGGCAAAGGAACTGATCGGATATTCGGAAGACTGGGATAGCTTCCCGATCTGCGCGAATATGTATGCCTCATTTGAGGAATTCGGACTGGATAACGTGATCTATATCAACGTTCTGGATCCGGCAAAACACAAGAAATCAAACACAGAGGAAGAGGTCACAGTGACCAACAAGCAGGCTGTATACAAGAAGCCTCTTGTCATCAATGGAACGGTAACCGTAAAGAATCAGGAGTCTCCGCTCAACGAAGGAACGGATTACCTCCTGGCCTACGACAACGATGGATATGTGGTTATCACGATCCTCGGAACCGGTTCGGCAGCAGAAGCCGCGTCAGTGAAGGTGACTTCGGAGTCACTGAATCCGACCATGGTTAATGCGTCAGATATCGTTGGAGGATATGATCCGTCAACGGGCATCGCAACCGGACTTTCTGCCGTCAGAAATGTGTATTTCAAGACAGGTCTTGTGCCGGCCATCATCGCCGCGCCCGGATTCTCGCAGGAGGAAGAGGTGGCAGCAGCTCTTCAGGCAGCCATCTACGAGATCAATGCGGTATATAACGCCATTGCACTGATCGACCTCGATGCAAGCGATTGCAAGAGCTACTGGACCGTAGCAGAAAAGAAGGAAGCCTTTGGAGCAGTAGACAAGAACGTGGTGATTCTTTGGCCGAAGGCGCTGATGCAGGGAAAAACCGTATGGTATTCTGCCATCTGGGGAGCTGCAGCAGCATATTCCATCACACAGCACGACAATATCCCATCAAAGTCACCGTCAAACGAGGCTCTGCCGATCGAAGGCATGGTGAATGGAGATGGCACAGAGGTATTGCTGGACTACGCGGAGGCGGAGCAGGTCAACTCGGCCGGAGTGGTTACGGCAATAAACTATGGCGGATGGACAAGCTGGGGCAACAATACGGCATGCTTCCCGGAGGACAACACGGTAGCAAACAAGTATATCTGCAACCGGCTCATGGCAAACTGGTACACGGCTCATTTTGTACAGCAGTACAAGAAGTATATCGATGATCCGAACAACCAGAGGCAGGTCGAGAATCTGGTAGATAGCGAGAATCTGTATCTTAACAGCCTCACGACGTCAAACGCGATCGCAGGAGGCCGGATTGAGTACGTTCCGGGAACGGAAGAGGATGTCCTTACCGGAAACAACGAATTCCGCATCACAATGGCGTTCTGGACTCCGCAGGAGTATATCCTTGGAACGATGGTGATCAGTGAGGAAATGCTGATCCAGGCACTTACTGAAGCTGCAGGAGGTGAAGAGTAATGGCTATCAAATGGAATAACATGATCATTCCTGAAGTGATCAACATGTTCAATGTCTATAGAGACGGAGAAAAGCAGATCGGTATCACGAACGAAATGGACCTTGCAGAGATCGCCCACAAGGTGGCCACCATTGAGGGCGCAGGGATCCCGGGATCATACGAAGTACCGGTAGTCGGAAACTTTGACAGCATCAAGCAGACAATCCCGTTCCGCATGCTGGACCCCGGAATGGTGGATTTCACGAACCCCATGGAGGTTCAGGATCTTACCCTTCGCGGATCTATGCAGGTTACCGATAAGTCAACAGGAGTTTCGGATTATACCGGGTGCCGGGTGGTGCTCAGAGGACGCGCCGTATCATTTAATCCGGGCCAGCTCAGGCAGGCACAGGCTATGAATGCCAGCGTGACTATCGAGTGCATGTACTTCCTTTTCGAAGTCAACGATCAGGCACTGTTCGAAATCGATAAGTGGAATGGAGTGTACAAGGTCAATGGAGTAGACCTGATGGAGAAAGCAAGAAAGTACTGCTAAGGAGGAAATATGGGACTGAAAGAAAATGTAGAAAATGACAGGATGGACATGGTATCCGGGGAGCTTGAGAAATCAGGCTCCCAGGACGTGAAAAATAAAGGGCTCCTCATTAAGATGATGGAGCCTTTTAAATTTGACGGAGAAGAAATCAGAAAACTGGACCTCAACTGCCTATATGACCTTACAGCGAAGGATATGGAGCAGATTGAGGCAATGATGATCAGGAATGGATATTCCGGCCAGAACATGGAACTTTTAAACAAATATGCCATGCTCACCGTGGCAAGGGCACTGAAAAAGCCGTGGGAGTTTTGTGACAACATGAAAGCCAGAGACGTGATCCGGATTAAGAACATCGTCTCCGGTTTTTTTTACATGAGGGCCTTTCAGTAAGCGCAAAAACGCTCAGGAAGATCGCTATCAACCTGTCCATCTCCCTGCACACAGGGCTCGATTACATTCAGATGATGCCGCTTACAGAGCTTCGGGATCTGCTTACCG